>CAVKAP010000107.1:0-2141 GCA_963654445.1 Segatella copri | reverse complement strand
CCAATTGATAAAGCCACCAAATAAAAACCAAAGTATATTTCCGAATGTCTTCATAGTTCCTCGTTTCTAATTGAAATTATGATAGCATAAATCAAGGAATATGAAATAGAAAGAAGCTACGTGATTGTAGCTTCTTAGGAGGATATTCTTCTATTTTAGATAAGAGCTAAGGCTTGATCTAAGTCAGCAATCAAATCATCGACATCTTCAATACCGATCGATAGACGCACTTGTCCATCAAAGATACTTGCAGCATGACGCTCTTCACTGGTCATATCAAAATGACTCATTGTTGGAGAGTGTTGAATTAATGAATCAACATTTCCTAGACTTGTCGCAAGACTAAAGACTTTTACATTATTCATAACCGTTCTTACCGCATCGATGCCACCTTTGATATCGGCACTCATCATACCACCAAATCCATTGTGCATTTGTTTTTTAGCAATTTCATGAGTTGGATGACTTTCTAATCCAGGATAATAGACATGATCGATTTTAGGATGATTTTCTAGGAATTGAGCAACCTTCATTGCGTTGGTACAGTGGCGTTCCATACGAACGCCTAAGGTCTTTATTCCTTGCATTAATTGCCATGCGGCAAATGGATCCAATACAGCTCCAAAACATTGTAAGAATGGCATACGGCATCGATCAATTCGTTTTTTATCTCCGACAATGACACCGGCTGTAACGGTTCCATGTCCACTAAGGTACTTGGTGGCACTATGAACTACAAGATCTGCGCCTAAATCCAATGGATTTTGTAAATAAGGGGAGGCAAAGGTACTATCAACAATTAAAGTGATATCTTTATGTGAATGAGTGATTTTACTGATTGCTTCAATATCACTAATTTTTAAGGTAGGATTTGCAGGGGTTTCGACATAAACCAATCTCGTGTTTTCTTGAATTGCTTTTTCAACATTTTCTGGATTGGATGTATCGACTCGAGTATAGGTCACACCAAAGTTTGAAAGCACTTTGGCAAATAAAGTATAGCTACAACCATAAATGACATCACCAAATACAACGTGATCACCGGCATGTAAATGACTGATGACGGCCGTTGAAATGGCTCCAAGTCCACTACCAAGAGCCAAGGCTGCTTCACCATGTTCTAAATAGGCAATCTTTTTTTCTAATTCATCACAGTTCGGATTTCCGAAACGCGTATAAACAAAGCCTTCATCGACATGTTGGTTTAAGTAGACCGCACTATCAAAATCTTCAAGAATATATGTACTTGTTTGATAGATTGGACTAATATGAGCCATTGCGGTTGGTTTATAGCTTCCTGTTAGCTTTGCACGCAATTGTTCTGCGTGGATTACCTCAGTATTTTTTTTCATAAGAGACCTCCATATTGTTTTATTGACTAGAAGTGTAGCACTCGGATTATTCATCAAACAACTTACAAAAGTATAGATATTTATGGATGAGAAATCTTACAATTTATTAGAAATGATATTGACAGTTTTCCTATTTTCATAGCTTCTTATTAAAAGCGAGGAAGATAAAATGCCATATACCTTAAATAATTTTATGCAAGATCCGAAAAGTCCATCCATGAAGCAATTTACCAATTGCCAGGATTTTGATGCGATTATTTTAAAATCAGTTTCTGTACAGGAATATCCATTTGATGATTTCATACAGGAGAACGAGCTTGTGCTTTCTACTGCGATTGGTTGGGAAAAAGAGACAGATTATTTCTTACAATTAATTGAAGCTGCAGTTAAATCACATGCGGCAGCTATTCTTTTTGCGTTCGTGAATCAAAATGTAAAAATCCCTGAACGAGCTATCACATTAGCTAATCAATTCGGGCTTCCTTTATTTGAAATTCCTTGGTCGTATCGTTTTTCGAAAATTCAATCCATGGTCTATAAGGCAATCACAAAAGAGAAACAAGAATATTGGCAAAACTTACAAAATCAACTTTGTAATCTATTCTTTGAATCTGCTTCTTTAGAACAAGCCTGTCAAGTCATTCGTGAGGAGCTACAATGCTCGGTAGCAATATTGGATTCCTTTGATCGCGTGATTGCCCAAAGTGATGATGATTTAGAATGGCTTTCAAAAGAGAAAATTCAAGAAGAGATTTTGATTCAAAATATTGTCTTTGGTAAATTCTGTAT
>CAVKAP010000106.1:0-2281 GCA_963654445.1 Segatella copri | reverse complement strand
TGACGAATTTCTTGACAAGCTGTTTCGATTTCTTGAATGGAATGGGCCAATTCTAGATATTTTTCTAGATTTCCTTTCGGATAGAAAAGACCTTTAATCAAAGCACAATAGGCCATTGTATAGCTTAGTGGCATACAATCTGCACTTCGAATTTCAATAAAATTCTTTGTACGAATATTTGGAAAGACCATGGATAAATAATGTTGAATGGCATCTGTATCCGTTCCATACTCCTTGGCAACCTCTTCGCAGCTTTTGTTGCCAACGGAAATAAATTCATCGCCTTGATGCATTAAAATCAAAGGGACCTTCCATACATAATTGGCATAGCTTTGATAAGAAAAATCTTCTTCAAATAAATCATCGACAATACGACAACGATCGGCATCGGTTTCTTTCCAAATCGAATCTCTTAATAGAATATCCTTATTTTCCTTTCCAGCATAATAAGGTGTATTAAAGCATAAAAAAGCTAGGATGGGATGAAGGATATTCGCTACACGATATTTTTTGATATAATCTGCTTCATCAGCATAATCAATGGAAACATGAACAGCAGCCGTTCCCTTCATCATTTCTTTTCCACGTGTTCCATGGTTTTCAAAATAAGCTTCCATATAAGCATAGCGTTCTTTATGAATACGTTTAAAGGCATCCACAGAAACCGTAGGCAAACCGCCAGAATAAACAATCTGATAGCCCTTTTCCTCCACAAGCTTTCGAATTGGATTCATAGCTTTTTGATAAGCCCTTTCAATTCGTTCTAAATCGGAAGTATAAAGAAAAGAAACCTCAAGCTGACAGCCTGGCTCAAGTGTAATTAAGGTTTCTTCATTTTCTAAGGAAACTACATGCCCTTTTTCATAAACAACTTTAGGATAATCCTTTTGAATCATTGAAAATAAGGCTTCAATTTCTTCATAAGGCATGGGCATTCCATTTTCTTGATTTAAGATGAAATGCTCCACCTCAAGACCAATTCCACCGGTTTGTCGATGCTTCTCGCCTGCTTGAATATATTTAGTGATCGAATCCATAGTATACTGACTCCTTGACCTTATCTGCATGTTCTTTTCCACAAAGCAATTCAATCAAGGCAAATCCAAATTCAACACTTGCAGCAGCCGAACAAGCTGTCACGATATTTCCATCTGTCACAACATAAGAGGCATGAAAGGTACCGCCAAAGTCATCATTCATTTCTTCAAAGCAAGTATAGTTCTTTCCTTTTAATAAGCCTTCTTGCCCTAAAATCGTTGGCGCTGCACAAATGGCACCAATCTTCTTATTCTTCGCAAACTCATGCATCAGCTTTAATGCGACAGAATTCTTACGCATCGTAGCATGTTGAGGACCACCCGGTACAACAAGACAGTCTGCTTGCTCAAAATTATAGTTTTCCACATAGATTGAAGGCGTATATTGGATACCAAAGCGTCCACATACTTCTTCTTTACAAAGACGAACCAAATCCACTTCAACTCCTGCTCTTTTTAATAGTGCAATTGGTCCCATCGTTTCCAATTCTTCATATCCGTTATCAACTAAAACAACTGTTTTCATATTTATCACCTCATTTAATTAGCTATAGTATACTCTTAACAAATTCTTGGTGCAATTTTCATGAATTCACAAATCCCATGAATTGTCTATTTATATTCTTTCTTAGCATTGTATACTAAGCTTGAAAGAGGTTTATCTTATGAAAACATTTTTAAAACATGCGAAAACAGAAATGAATTTTCTTGCACTTTTTTATATTTTAATTGGTCTGATCTTTTGTTTTTTTGATTTAAAAATCTTGACCATCTTTATTCGTTGTGTTGGACTCCTTTTTGTCCTTTATGGTCTATGGGAGATGTATCGTTATTTTATTAAGCGCACGAATCTTTCCACCATTCCTTTATTGATTGGAATTCCCTGTCTTTTACTCGGCATTTTATTTCTATCAAAGCCCAATCTATTGATTCAAACCGTTTCAATTTATACCGGTATTCTTTTGATTTTTAATGCGATCATTCATATTCAAGCCAGTTTAGTTGAAAAGGATTTAGGCTTTATGAAATGGAAATATGGTTTAGTCTATTCCATTCTCTTATTAATTTTAGGACTTGCTCTTCTCTTTAGTCCCCTTTCAACAGTTTCTAAAATCATAAAGCTTTGTGGTGCCCTCCTTTCTTTGATTGGCGTCGGTCTATTTATTTCTTCTTATCGAATTCAAAAGCTCTATAAAAAAGAACAAAATTATATTGAAGGCGACTATCGTGACTTGTAAGAAGCT
>CAVKAP010000105.1:0-2333 GCA_963654445.1 Segatella copri | reverse complement strand
TATCAATCACAATCTGTTTGCATTCATCAAATGGAATTTCTTGTTGATAGGTATCCTTATCATTAGTACCAATATATAGCGTATATTTGATAGGAGCATCATTAGCGTTAGTTTTACTGATAAAAAAACCTGTTACACAAAGATTGATCACAAGTAAAGCAGTGACAATAAATAAATATATTTTTTGATTCTTCATATAAATTCCTTTCTTTCGAAAACATTATACTTCAATTATAATATTTGGGAAAGAAGGGATAGAATGTTTGATTTAATGAAACAAAGGCATAGTGTTCGTCAGTATAAAGATGTACCGATTGAACTAGATGTCAAAGAAAAATTGAGTTTATTTGTTGATAGTGTAAATCAGGAGAGTGGAATATCCTTTCAAATCTTTTTTGATGAACCTGCTTGTTTTGATTCGATTCTTGCTCATTATGGAAAGTTTTCTTGTGTAAAAAACTATATTGTGATTGTCGGAAGAAAAGAAGATCAAGAAAAGGCTGGGTATTTTGGAGAAAAGATTGTTTTGGAATGTCAAAGGCTTGGCTTAAATACATGTTGGGTTGCTTTGACGCACGGAAAAACAAAGGCTAAAATTTCAGCCGGTCAAAAAGTATTATGTCTCATTGCGCTTGGTTATGGTGAAAATCAGGGTCTTGCTCATAAGAGTAAAAGAATAGAACAACTCGCAAAATGGGATACGAAACAAGAATGGTTTATTAATGGGATGGAAGCTGTATGTTTAGCTCCTACTGCCATTAATCAACAAAAGTTTTTCTTTGAATTAAAGAATGGAGCTGTATATGCTCATTCACTTCCTGCATTCTATTCAAAAATTGATTTGGGAATCGCAAAATATCATTTTGAAACAATAAGTAAACATAAAATAAAGACGAAACATTAGTTTGCTTCGTCTTTTGGTAAGCTTTTTAATAAGGATACAATAAATGGGACGGAAATGATGGCTGATAGGATTTCGGAAATCGATTGTGCTTTTTCTAGACCATTTAATCCAAATAAATAATTCATAATGAATATACATGGGATTAATGAGAGCCCAGACCGTAAGGCCGCTAGAAAACTAGCGACTTTTCCTTTTCCAATCGATTGAAATAGCATATTTCCATACATGGTAATTGGCATAAGAATTAATGAGATAGAAGACCATCGTAAGGCTTTAGTACCAATTAAAATAACTTTTGGATCATCTCTAAATACAGACACAAATGTATGGGCATTGATAAAAGAAAGGATGGATAATCCGATCATTAGAGCGGTTCCAAATTTAAGGGCAAATAAGAATCCATCTTTTACACGAGAATATTTTTTGGCTCCGTAATTAAAGGCGGATACAGGCTGAAATCCTTGTCCAATCCCAATCGCAATACAGAATAGAAAGTTTACAATTCTTGTATTGATCGATATAGCGGCAATGGCCGCATCTCCATAGAGTGCAGCTGTACTATTTAAGACCATGGTTGAAACAGAGTTTAGTCCTTGTCTAAATAATGATGGCATGCCTGTTGAAATGATGTCACGATAGATTGTCCTATTTCTTGAAAAATCTTTGATATGAAAAGAAGATTGTGTCTTTCCTTGAAGATAAGGAAGTACTAAAAGAAACATGGATACATATTGAGAGATGGCTGTAGAAAGTCCGGCTCCCGCAATGCCCATATGGAATACGGTTACGAATAGGTAGTCTCCAAAAATATTTAAGATTCCACCAGAAGTTAATCCGATCATCGCATAGAAGGCTTTTCCTTCATAACGCAAAATGTTATTCATGACACAGCTTGAAGTCATTGCGCATCCTGCGATTAAAATGTAGAAGGCATACGTTCTTGCGTAGGGAAGAATGGTATTTGTGCTTCCTAATAAGCGCATGAGTGGGTTCATAAATAAAATGCCCAAAACCATAATAAAGAGGCCAACGAAAATAGAGCTCCAAAATGAAGTGGAGGCATATACTTTTGCAGACTTCACATCGTGTGCGCCTAGTTTTCTTGCGATATTACTTCCAGCACCGTGTCCAAACATAAATCCAAAGGCTTGTAGAATGGCCATCAAACCAAATACGATTCCTGTTGCTCCGGATGCACTTGTTCCTAGGCTTCCTACAAAGAATGTGTCGGCCATGTTGTAGATGTTTGTGACTAACATCGATATTACAGTAGGTAAACCTAGACTTAAGATTAACTTATAGATAGGTGTTTCTGTCATTTTTGTATATTGTTCATTTGTGTTCATAGAAAACATTATAGCACTTAATTTTTTTGCTGAAGTGAAAATGTAAATTCTACTTTAAAACTCAAAAAAATAAAGTGGATTTT
>CAVKAP010000104.1:0-2443 GCA_963654445.1 Segatella copri | reverse complement strand
GAAAAGTGTGAATGAGGAACGTGAAAGAAAAGAAAGAGCTCAAGCCGATGAATTTGCAAAAAAAGAAGAGTTCTATACAAAGAAATATGGATGGAGAGCTGCTCACGGCATAATGTATAATGATTGCACGGAAGAAAGATACATAAAACTAAGAAAGAAGTACGGGGCAGAAAAGGCAGGATATATGGCAAGTAAACAAATTAGAATAGGCTGGACTTATGAAGAAGTAAACGAAGCTGTAAATGGTGGATATTTTGAACTTTTAAACACCTACGAGAACAAGTATTCATATTATGAATATTATCAGTATAGAAAATATCAACCCAAATATGTATTGTTTGAAAATGGCAAGGTGGTGAGCATAAATGATTAATAAATATCGTACAAGCGTAATATGATGAGGCTATTTATTGTTGCAGCATTTGTTTTCTGCATGTGCAGTTGTAGTAAGGTAAAAAGGGAGCCTGTTAGAGTGTTAGGCTCCTTTTCTGATGCCTTTGTAATTCAAGTGGATAAGAATGGTTCATATTTTGTCTATATACCTAATGAATCTTACAGATTGCAATATAACCATCTAATAGCTTCAAATGTGGCTGCACAAGACTCTGTGACGGAAATACAACTTTCCGATTTGGAAAACGCCATAGCCATTTACAAGAATGTTATAAAAGACAAGGACCTGAATATTCAGATTGAAGCGGACCAAAATGTGAAATACAACAAAATTAAGGGTCTAATGAAATGCCTACAGGATGTAGGTTATACACATTGGAACCTAATAACAAAACATTAATCGCAAAAGAAATGTCAAGACAAATACATCCTTATGGTTACTGGACTGATGATAAAATCATTGAAGAATCTAAGAAATACAAGAGTAAAACCGAATTTAAGGTAAATGCCCCAACAGCTTATAAAAAGGCTAACGAAAAGAAGCTCATAAAAGGGATGACATGGTTGAGGGCTATCCCTAATAAAAAACGCGGCCCTCGTAAGAACCATAAATATACGAAAGATGTTATTATATCTATCGTGGAGCAAAATCATTGCGCTTCAACAACGGATTTACGGATGTTAAACGAGTATGCATACAATCAAGCAAAGAAAAATGGGTGGCTTGAAGAATTAGGACTGATTAGTTCTAAGCACAAAAATGGTTTTTGGACAGAGAAAGAGGTGTTGAAGATTGCTAGAAATTATTGCAATAAGACAGACTTTCAACGGAATGAACCAACAGCATACAAATGGGCATGCGAATACAACATCCTCGATAAATTCAATTGGATGAAACCACATAACTATGACGAAAGGAAAGACGAGCATGGCTCTTCGGTATATGCCTATATTGATAAAGAAAACAAATCAGCATATATCGGCTTGACTATAGACAGCAATAGTAGGAAGAGAAGTCATAAATATGAATCTAATAGTGCAGTAAGAAAATATTTTGGCAACAATATTCCAGAACCTATTATTTTGAAGGATGGATTGACTGTTCTGCAAAGTCAATATTACGAGGACTATTACAAAAAGGAATATGAAAAGGAAGGGTATTTGCTTTTAAATGTTGCACCAACGGGAATAAATACAGGATCTACAGGAGGAATAGTAAAATGGACATCAAAAGAAAAGGTTTTCGAAGAGTCGAAGAAATATCACAGTAGAAGTGAATTCCAAAGAATGGCTGGAGGCGCATATAACCATGCTAAGTACAACAAATGGCTTGACGAGATGACTTGGTTAACACCGCCAGAAAGGAAAATTAAATGGACTCATGATGCAGTTATTGAAGAAAGTCGTAAATACGAATATAAGTGCGACTTTATAAAATTCGCTTGTGGAGCATATCAAGTAGCAAGAGAAAAAGGTTGGCTATCAAAAATGATTTGGCTAAAAGACAAGAAGAAGCCGCACAATTATTGGACTAAAAAAAGAGTTTTTGAGGAAAGTCGTAAATATTCAAACAAAAAGGAGTTTGAAAACAACGCCAAAGGTGCTTTTCTGAAAGCTATGAATAGCGGATGGCTTCCTGCTATGATATGGTTAAAGCCTCTGCCGTTGGGCATAAAATCAAAATGGACGAGAGATGCAATAATAGAAGAGTCAAAGAAATATTCATCAAGAACAGAATTTGCACAAAATAGTCCTACGGCATATCAACACGCGTGTAAAGACAAGAGCATTTTCAAGGAAATGCCATGGATAAAGGAGAAAAAGAAGCCAGATGGTTATTGGAATGTCAAAGAACACGTCCTTGAAGAAGGTAAAAAGTATCGAAATAGAACGGCCTTTTCTGTGGGTGCTTATACAGCATGGAAAAATGCGAAGAAATATGGATGGATTGATGAAATAGAGTGGTCAAGGGAATAAAACAAATAGTCCTGTCTCTACACTTAAACAAAGCGGCTTCGGTCGCTTTTGTTTTTGCTCACAAGGCAACGCT
>CAVKAP010000103.1:0-2473 GCA_963654445.1 Segatella copri | reverse complement strand
ACAAAAGCATGCACTTTGAAGCAGTAAGAAGTATCCGAGAGGACTTCAATTCTCGATGTGTTTAAGTATATTTAAACACATTTTGAGTAGCAGAAAATATATGATTTATTGTGTCGAGGATGATGAAGCCATTCGTAATATGGTGATTTATACCTTAGAAGCAAGTGGCTTTGAGGTACAAGGATTTGAAAATGGAAAAAGTTTTTTCTCTGCTTTATTGATGAATCGCCCTGATTTGGTTTTGTTGGATATCATGCTTCCAGATATGGATGGAATTGAAATATTAAAAAAACTAAAAAAGGATAATTTAACCAAGGATGTACCAGTGATTATGGCTACGGCCAAAGGAACAGAATACGATAAGGTCATTGGCTTGGATTTAGGGGCAGATGATTATTTATCAAAGCCTTTTGGCATGATGGAAATGGTCAGTCGTGTAAAAGCGGTATTGCGACGAACGCAACCAAAAGAGGAAGAGCGTACTCTTGAAGTCAATGGCTTAGAGCTTGATATGTCTGGACATATTGTAAAGGTAGATGGACAACGGATTCAATTGACCTTAAAAGAATATGAATTGTTATGCTTATTTATGGAAAATATCGGTCGAGCCTTTACCCGTGAACAATTATTATCGAAGATTTGGGAATCCGATTATTTAGGTGAAACAAGAACCGTTGATGTTCATATTGGTACGCTACGAACGAAGCTAGGTGAATATGGAAAAATGATTCAAACGGTCCGTGGAGTTGGCTATCGCATGGAGCTTGTCCAATGAAACGTCAAATCTTTCGTTCAATCTGTTTAGTTGCTTTTATATCGGTAGCGGTCATTTTTGTTTTGATTACAGGACGTTTGTATTCTTACTTTACAAGTGTTCAATTTCAACAATTAAAGGCCCAAACAGAGCTTGTCAGCAAAGCAGTCGAGAATGAGGGAGCCGATTATTTAAAGGATTTAAAAAAATCCTCTGATTATCGGATTACGTGGATTGATTCGGATGGAACGGTTCTTTTTGATAGTCAGGAAGATATCCATAAAATGGATAATCATGCCCAAAGAGAAGAATTTAAGGAAGCCAAAAAAGAGGGCTATGGGCAAGCCAATCGTTATTCCGATACCTTAATTCATAATTCTTTATATAGTGCAAAGGAATTAAGTGATGGCTCTGTTATTCGTTTATCTTCGGAACAAAACAGTATTTTTTCCTTGGTATTAAATATGATGCAGCCCATTGCCTGGATGATTCTTTTGGTTATTCTGTGTTCAATGTATTTTGCCAAGCGGGTTTCCTATCGTATTGTCAAGCCTTTAAATGAAATGGATTTAAATCAAACCATTAAAGAAAATCATTATACGGAATTAGATCCTTTAATTAAACGCATTGACTTACAGCAGCATCAATTGAAGAAACAATCCGATTCCTTACGTCATCGTCAATATGAATTCGATACCGTAACAAGTAATATGAATGAAGGCTTGGCCTTATTAAATCCTGAAGGCATCATTCTCTTTTTGAATCGTAAAGCTAAAGATTTATTAGGTGCCAATGATGAGAGTGTCGGAAAAGATATTCTCATGGTCAATCGTTCTTTGAAGGTCCATGATTTATTGTTGCAAGCACAAGGTGGTCAAAAACAAGAATGCTTATTGGATATTCACAATGAAACCTATCAGATGTTGGCCAGTCCAATTATGGGCTCCCATGGTGTAAGAGGGATTGCTCTATTGATTTTAAATGTCAGTGATAAGATTCAAGCGGAACAAATTCGTAGAGAATTTACAGCCAATGTTTCGCATGAATTAAAAAGTCCCCTCCATACCATTTCAGGTTGTGCAGAGCTATTAATGAATAATATGGTCAAAAAAGAAGATCGTCCACGCTTTGTTGAACAAATTTATAAAGAAGCACAACGAATGATTGATTTAATAGAAGATATCATTAAGCTTTCACATTTGGATGAAGGAGCCAGTGATATGGTTTATGAACCGGTTGATGTATTGCCGTTTTGTCAACAAATTGTGGATAGCTTACAATCCAAAGCGGATAAAAATAAGGTTACTTTATCCGTACATGGTGATGATGTGAAATTAAATGTTATTCCGCAATTGCTCAATAGTATTGTTTATAACATGACCGATAATGGCATCAAATACAATAAGCCCAATGGCACCGTTGATCTTTCCATTCATGATTTAACAACAAGTGTTCAAATTGTGATTAAAGATAGTGGCATTGGTATTCCAAGTGAAGATACTCAGCGAATCTTTGAACGCTTTTATCGTGTGGATAAATCGCATTCCAAAGAAGTAGGTGGAACTGGACTTGGTCTATCGATTGTCAAACATGCGGTTCAAGTCTTACATGCACAGCTTTTTGTAGATTCCATTCCAGGTAAAGGAACAACGATGGATTTGCGCTTTCCAAAGGATTGATAGCTTTTAGTTATTTATTTGATAAAAATAAATTATTAGT
>CAVKAP010000102.1:0-2746 GCA_963654445.1 Segatella copri | reverse complement strand
TGAAGCAAGAAGCTCCGGCCTCTAAGCGTAAGCGTAGGCCGTGAGTAGTTCACATGTAGGCTTTTCTCATGATAAAATGTAAAAAAGAAAAGAGGGATGTTTTATGAAAATGCATGTATTAAATAAAGGGAAAGAAAAAAAGATTTTATGTCTTCATCCTATTTTTTCGAATGCGAGTATTATGGAAACGATTTTTGTGGATTTGATTCATAAGGATGCAGAAATATTAATTCCTGATTTTAATGGACATGGAACCTTGATTGATAAAGATTATCAATCCGTTAAAGAGGAAGCACGTATGCTTTCAAATTATCTTGTGATGAATCAAGTCAATACCATTGATTTTGCCTATGGAGCAAGTCTTGGTGCACTTGTATTATTTGAACTTTTAAAGAATAAAGATCTTTCTTTTCATCATCTCTATTTTGAAGGGGCACCTGTTTTTAGTGATGCCAAAGCCATTCGTCTATTGTTGACAAAAAGCTTGGTAAAGAAACAAAAGAAAGCCAAAAAGAATAAAGCATCACTTGTGAAAGAATTTTCTAAAATATATGGAGAAGCAATCGCAGATGAAATGATAGATACATTGATTTCATCTAGTGAAGAAAGCCTTCATCATTTAGCCTATGATTTTACGCACGTTGATTTACCTAATTTGGATGATGAAATTCAAAAGAAATGTATTTTTGCCTATGGTGATCAAGATCCAAATCTAAAAGAAGCAAAGAAGGTCGTATCAAAAAAATATCCTCATGCGGAATTAAAGATTTGGAAAGGCTATCAACATTGTCAACGTATGACAAAGGATACAAAGGCTTATTGTAAAGAATTAGAACAAGCGATGAAGTAGGAGCTGGAATGGTAGAACGGTATTATTTTGAAGTAGATTTTTTATGTATTGTGATTTTATTGAGCTTAATCTGGCAAACTCATCGTTCGAATTTCAAAGAAAAGGATCAAATCCAATTTATTGAAGTTTTGATTTATTCTCTTCTTTTTGTGATTAGTGATTTGGTTTGGATTATTAATAATGGTTTTTTAAGTGTAGATTTGGTTCCAAGCATTGTCTATCCCTTATTTGTCTTGATGAATGCGGCTAATTCTCTATTGCCAGGATTAACTGCATTCTCTTGGCTACGTTTTTCAGAATGTGTTCAAAATCGAACTTTAACGAAAAAACAATTAGGAATATTATCGATTCCTTTGATTCTTTTATTTTTGTGTATTGTAAGCAACCCCTTTACACATCTTTTATTTTCAATTGAAAATAAGCTCTATATTCGTACACTTGGTCCAATGATTGAAATGATTGTCGCTTATTTTTATATTTTTATTTCCGTTTATTTATCACTGAAGTATGCCAAACAAGCGAAATCACTTCAAGAAAAAAAGAAAGCTTTATCGGTTGCTTCCTTTGTGATTTTACCAACAATTGCGGCTGTTTTTCAGTATATCTTTTTTGATATGCCAATTATTTTTGTCGGCGTTATTCTATCATTAATTAATGTTTATATTGCCCTTCAAAATCAATTGATTTTAGGAGATGAGCTGACTGGTTTATATAATCGAAGCATATTGGATCAAAAAATAGAGGGTGCGATTGAATCCTTAGATGACGATAGTGAATTATGGGTTTTGATGATTGATGCCAATCGCTTTAAAATAATCAATGATACCTATGGACATTTAGAGGGAGATCGAGCTTTGATCTATATTGCCAAGGTTTTAAAAGAGGTTTGTCAAAGGAGATCGGATTATATTTGTCGATATGGAGGTGATGAATTTGTTGTCATCTATCAATGCAAAAAAGGCCAAGGATGTCAGTCTTTAATTTATGAAATCAAAGAAAAAATGAAGGAACATAGCTCTTTTCCTTTATCTGTATCCATAGGATCTGCTTTATATCAAGAAAAACATAAAAATTGGCAGGATCTATTAAAAGAAGCAGATCAAAATCTATACAAGGATAAAAAGATTTAGAGAATGCTTGAGGTATAGAATCTCATCTTCGACAGTTGATAAATTTAATAAACCGAGAAAAGCTTTTGTTTATAAGGTGTTTCTCGGTTTTTCATGTTTCTAAAATGTTGTATGGAATTTACTATACAGACATCGTTATTGTCAAATGAAGAAATAAAAAAATTCATCAAGGAGAGGTATGTTTTATGATGGAATTTAAGTTTAACGAAGAAAAGGCAAAACAATTGGGCGTAACATTAGATATGTGCTATGCAAGCGTAGAGGATTATATGAGAAAAAAGAAATCTATTTCCTAAAGAAAGAGGAATCTATATTGGAAAAGAGGGAGTATATGACGCATTTGCCAGAACGAGAATTCAATTTCCTCAATCATGGTGGTTTTTGAAGGTGATCGATTCCTGGTACTGGTTTGATGATGAAAATGATTGTGATTACGAAGATAAGGCTTACGATTGTTTGAGATAAGTGAGGAACAAATTTAAAAAAAGATATCAGAGAATTTAAGACAAGATATTTGTCAATTATCATTCAAAAAAACGTATAAGAATAGAAGCTATGCTTCTAGAAATGAGGAAATGATGTATCGTAATTTATTGAATGATTTTGCCTTTAAGTATGTCTTTGGAGCAGACACAAAAGAATCCAATGAAGCACTGAAAGGAATTCTTGAAATTTATTTGAATATGAAAATAAAAGATTTAAAAATCAAGAATCCTGAAATGACAAAAAATATTGAAAAGATGAAAAGTTCTCGTTTTGATATCTT
>CAVKAP010000101.1:0-2763 GCA_963654445.1 Segatella copri | reverse complement strand
GGTCTGCTGAAATTCCAAACCTTTACCAACTTGAAATCACCCTTTTAAATAACACTGAAGAAATTATTGAAACCATCTATGAACAAGTTGGATTTAGAACATTTACACTCGAATACGGACTGATGAAAATCAACGGTAAAAGAATTGTATTTCACGGTATCAATCGTCATGAATTTGATTGTAAAAATGGACGGTGCATTACTCATGAAACGATGGAAAAAGATATTCAAATCTTAAAATCGCTAAATATCAATGCCGTACGCACATCCCACTATCCAAATCAATCCTATTGGTATAAGTTATGTGATCAATATGGCATATATGTCATTGATGAAATAAATCTAGAAACGCATGGCGTAAGAGATATTCTACCTCAAAATAAACCCGAATGGACGGATTGCCTTATGGATCGTGCCACAAGCATGTACCAAAGAGACAAAAACCATCCATCCATTCTCATTTGGTCTTTAGGCAATGAATCTGGAAGTGGATCAAACTTTGTCATGCTTCATGACTACTTTAAACAACAAGATCCAACACGACTTGTACACTATGAAGGTGTCAGTCAAGATAAAGAATTTGAATCTTGCAGCGACATGGAATCAAGAATGTACAATTCCCCTCAACAAATCAAAGAATATCTTGACCAACATCCAATCAAACCATTTATTTCTTGTGAATACATGCATGCGATGGGAAATAGCCTAGGTGGAATGGAAGAATATACAAAATTGGAAGATGAATATGAACAATACCAAGGTGGATTTGTATGGGATTATGTCGACCAAGCCATTGAAATCAACAATAATCTATATTATGGACAAGACTTTGATGATTATCCAAACAGTTCAAATTTCTGTGGCGATGGCATTTTACTTGCGAATCGAGAAGAAACAGGAAAATCTCAAGAATTGAAACAACTCTATCGCTACGTGGATATGGAAATTCACTATGATACAGTAACCATCACGAATAAAAATAATTTTTATGATCTAAAAAATGATAAATTTATTTTCGAACTCAAAAAAGATGGGCAAGCCATTCAATCCGGATTCTTCTCATGTCAAATTGAACCAGGAACAACCGTTAATATGCCTGTCCAATTTAAACAAATCAATGAACCAGGTATTTATACAAAAACAATTTATTATAAAAATACATGGGGCATTCAATCTTTTGATCAACAAGTCTTTGAAATTAAACAAGAAAATACACAAAAATATCCTATGAAAATCGTTCATGGACAAGACTATATTGGCATTCAGTTTGAAGATATTGAATATTTATTCGATACACATGCAGGCCTTGTATCCATTGAACATGAAGGAACACAAATCTTAAAAGATCAACCGAAACCAATTTTCTATAGAGCCCTGACTGACAATGATCGCGGTGCCCACTTCACAAGTAGTTCATGGCTAGCTGCCAGTCTATTTCAAACATGCATCGATTTTAAAACAGTTCAAAACTCAAGCTGTATACAAATGATCTACACGTATAAATTGGAAGGCATTCAAGAACCATTAAAAATCACATACACAATCTATAAAAATAAAGAGATGCAGATACATATGCATCTTGATAAAAATTCAAAACGAGAAGTTCTCCCTCTATTTGGATTCGAATTTGCTTTAAAAGAAGAATTTAAAACCTTCACCTACTTTGGTAAAGGCCCTAAAGATACGTATGCAGACCGAAACCATGCGCTTACTGATTTCTATACCGAAAATGTAGAAACAAACTATATTCCCTATTTAAAACCGCAAGAACACGGCAATCACACACAAACAAAATGGTGCTGTATTCAAAATAAAGAACGCCTTGTCCTTAATGTGAAATCTGAAAATATGGAAGTAAGTGCCTCTAAATATTCTTTTATGCACCTATTATCAGCAAAACATACATTTGAACTACCACAAACCAATACGGTCTATCTTCGCCTTTTGAAACAACAAATGGGCGTAGGAGGCATTGATAGCTGGGGAGCTAAAGTTCAAGAAAACTACCATATTGATCAATCAAAGAATTTAGATTTTACATGCACCCTATATACCACAAAAGTCTCGACCTACTAATCGAGACTTTTCTTTTTCAATCCATCCACAATGCAAGATTGAATATAATCAAAACCTAAATCTGTATTGATTGTTACATCAAAATTAGAGGCAGAACCCCAAATACGACCCGTATAATAATGATAATTATCTGAACGCATCTTTTCTTCTTTATGAATATCCATTAAGGCTTCTTTTTCATTCACCTTTAAACGCTCCATCACACGCTTTATACGACTTTCAACAGGAGCTGAAAAAAAGACTTTTAACACATTTGGATTCTCTTTTAATACATAATCCGAACAACGACCAAGAATAATACAATTTCCCTTTGACGCCAATTCTTTTATCACTTTACTCTCTGCTTCAAAAATCTTGTCCTTTGGACTTGGATCACGCTCATCCTTATACGAATACATGGAATTCATCAAATCATACCAAAGATTGTTACGCATCGATTCTTCATTTTTACCAATGAAATCCGGATTTAAACCGGTTGTACCCGCTGTTAAGCCAATAATTTCCTGATCATAAAACGCAAAACCTAACGCATCTGCCAATTGTTTTCCAATATCATGACCACCCGAACCATATTGTCGACCAATCACAATGACATTCTTACCATTTGAAACTGGTGAAGTTTGTTCGAACTGAATTTCTTCACCAAATAAATAAGGTTTAATAAACGCAAGATATTTTCCAAATAAAC
>CAVKAP010000100.1:0-2879 GCA_963654445.1 Segatella copri | reverse complement strand
TACAATTATAGATATTTCTGTACTCTTTTAAATATACAATTTTATATTTTTTATAAGGGACAAATATAAAAACACCGAGTTTTTTATTAAACTCGGTACGAATGAATCTTTAAGATATTCACTTTTTATTTTTATGTCTTAAACGATAAATCCAAATACGGAATACATAGCGGAAATACCAATTAATGTACCCACCAATTAAAATAATATAGATACACCAATACAGCCAAAACATGAAGACAATCAATACAGCTAAGCTTCCATAGTAAAGAGAATAGCTTGATATATTTGAAAAACATTCAAAAATCTTTGAAAAGATAATCCATGCGATGACCGTAAAACAAGCACCTGGTACTTGTTCAATTAAAGGTTGGTTTTCATAGGGCACTAATTTATAAATCAAGGATAGAATGGTAACACCGCCTACAATGACAATCAAATAACGAAATTGTAGAACTTTTCCAAACAAATCACCTAAATAAGGTAAAAGATGATAGAGATACAATTGAATTTGTTGACCAAAGACCATTAATACCAGCATCATTAAAAACAACACAATAAGAAGCATCATATAAAAGGTAGCCAATAATCGAAGATAAAAATAGCTTCGATCATCTTTAATGTTATAGACACTATTTAAACCATACATCAAACCCAACATTCCTCGTGCACAGGACCAAACCAAGGTAACTACCGTAATCGGTAAAACCGTATCGGATAGACGAAAGACCTCATGAATGATGGCTCCTACACGTGCATTGACCATTTCTGGAATGATAGCTGTTAAAATTTGAATGAATTGTTGTTCGGTATAGCCGATTAATGGCAAGGCCATCGAGATTAAAATTAATAACGGAATCATCGACAAGAGGAAAAAGAAGGCAATGCTTCCTGCATAAGCCCCTACATTTCGTTTCCCTAATTCCTGCACAAAGGATTGAATCATTCGAATGATATGGATCATATACCTACTCTTTTCCTTCTTAGTGTATCATTAATTGGATGCATCCTAAAAGAAATCCAATCAATCCCCCTAAATAAACAATTAAAGTAAACTCTTTTTTCATTGCCTTTAAAGCCAATGCTTCTAATTCATCATTGCTCATTTCACAGATTTTTTCTTCAACAACTGCTTGAATATTTAGCTTTTCCAAAAGGCTTGGTACCAATTGATGAATACAATTTCGATAAAATAAACGTAATTCCTCTTCGATTTTTGTCTTTTCCAAGCCAAAGGCTTCAACTCTTTCTTCAAAGGAGGATTGCTCCCATTCCTGCCATTTTAAATCGATTTCATTTTCTAGCATCTCTTTGGCATGTCCATTTAGAAAATTTGAAATTTGTTGAGAGACTGGCGTTGATAAAGAAGCAACCACACTTCCTGACATTAAGCGTAATAGCGCACTATCTCCAATCTTTTGATCTACAACTTCCATACATTCTTCCATCAATAGCTTTTCAATATCTAAGGAATTGATGCGTTCCATAATGTAATTAATCATTTTCTCTTTGGATTGAGATAAGACTTGTTGATACTTCTGTTCCCCTTTTAATAGATTTACTAAGCTTTCTTTGACTTCTTTTTCTAAAAGAGACATCGCCTTTTGAATGATTTGATCCTCAATACTTAAGCATTTTTCTTCAATATCCTCGATTGTCAATAAATCGTGCGCAACGATATCTCCAACACTCCGAGCAATTCGTCTCTTTTCTTTTGGAATAGCCCCTGGACTAAAGGGAAGGGTATGTCCAAAGACCTTAATTTCATTTTTCGGATGAAAGAGCATCAATACCGCAATATAATTTGTACACAAACCAATAATTGCTCCAACAATAGGACCAATCCATTGACTTAAATTCATAACAGTTCCTCCAAGGCATAGATAATACCATCTTCATCACAGCTTTTTGTAACAAAATCTGCAACTTCCTTTAAAGACTCAACTGCATTTTCCATTGCAACACCAACTTTAGCAAATTGAAGCATGGTCTGATCATTTTGACCATCGCCAAAGGCAATCATATCCTTAGAATCTAAACCATACTTTTCTTGGATAAAAGAAAGAGCCTTGGCTTTATCAATATCCTTTGCGGTAAATTCATAATAAAAATCAGCGGTAAACATACTGTTTAAATTCTCTTTAAAGGGCTTTGAAATTTCTTGATAATGTTCCTGTAAATAGCTTGGGTTGGCTGTTGTTAAAATCTTATTGATTGGAAAATAAACAAAGTCTTCTAAGTCCCATACTTCCTTTAACAACATATGTCCTTCTCTTGCTTCATATTGAATGATATTAAAAGGTTTTCCATCCTTTTGGATCATACAATCATAGACATCTTCGACATAAAACGAATCTTCATAATCAACCATTATGCGTAATTGATCAAATTGCTTACAATGATGAATAACTTTTTTAGAATCTTCGATTGAAATTGCTTGATTAAATACAACCTCATTTGTTGTTAAATCATAGACTTGGCTTCCATTATAGCTAATTAAAAGTCCATTATACTTTTCCATTTCAAGTGCGTGTGCAATATGCATTAAGCCTTGTGTCGGTCTTCCTGAAGCTAAAATAATTCGATTTCCCTTCTTTTGAAAATCTAATAATCCTTCTTTGGTCTTTTCAGATATTTTCTTTTGAGAATTAAATAAGGTTCCATCAATATCTAGACAAAGTATTTTCATAATTCTCTCCTATAAAAAAAGCTTCTAAGACAATCTTAGAAGCATTAATTCAAGATGGTGGTCCCTGCCGGAATTGAACCAGCGACACACGGATTTTCAGTCCGTTGCTCTACCAACTGAGCTAAGGGACCATCTTGGTTGCGGGAGAAGGATTTGAACCAACGACCTCCGGGTTATGAGCCCGACGAGC
>CAVKAP010000099.1:0-2888 GCA_963654445.1 Segatella copri | reverse complement strand
GATCCAAAGGTTTCTTTTGGAAGAGAGGGTTTTATCGAAAAAACCATTCGTATTTTTCCAATGGATGGTGGAGAAGGGCACTTTGTCGCTAAGCTTCAAAAAAAAGGTGGGAATAAAAGTACTTTCCCAATTTTGAAGGATGCAAAATTGAATCCACTCGTTGAAGCCTTTTTAATCGAACAATTAGGCTTTGTACCTAAACATATTCAAACGATTTCAAATTCTGTTTATGCGATGGATTTGCCCTTTATCAATACAAAAAAAATAAATGGTTTACGACAAGGTATTTTACTTGGTGAATTAAAAAAGAATCGCTTTGAGCCAGCTCATGCGTTTTATATGAATGCCGAATGGATTGATTGTTATAAAAAGAAATATGAAGCATCCATTGAAGAAATGAATGCTTTTATGCATGGGGAAACTCTATCATGTAATCTAGACAAAGGGTATTATGCGATTTGTTTTGAAGGGATTCCCTTTGGCTTTGGTAAAAGCGATGGACATCTTTTAAAGAATAAGGTTCCGAAAGGATTACGCTTATTACCGAATTCAAAGGTGCATATTTAAGTACTTTTATAAAGAATTGAGAACTGGATAATCTATCCTCGTTCTCATTTTTTTGATTTTACTAATTAGAATAAGAAAGCTTCTTTTTACTTGTTAATAGAGAAAGGAGTGCAACAAGTAAAATTGAAAGAAGATCTGCAACAGGCTGAGCCCATGCGATACCATTGATTCCATGAAGGCTGTTTAAAATATACAGCATTGGAATAAAAATAAGACCTTGTCGGCTTATATTAACGATTAATGCAGGAAGGGCAGCGCCCATGGCTTGTAAGCTATTGACCAGAACATAAAAGATGCCAAATATAAAGCTTGTTGTAAGAAAAATACGTCCAAACTTAAATGCGTATGCATAAGCATTTTTATCTGTCAAAAAGGCACCAACAATTTGACCGGTAAATAGATAACAAAGGATAGTCATTGCGGATCCTATAATCAAAGCATAAACAAGTGAATAACGTAATGTTTCATAATATCGTTCTCGGTTTTTTGCTCCAATTGAATAAGCAAGTAAAGGCTGAACACCTTGACCAATTCCCATACAAATCATTCCGGTAATCATTGTGATTTTACTTGCGACGCCAATACCAGCAAGAGCCATATCACCATAACCTGCCATAAGCTTATTAATAAACATAGACGATACACCCATAATCAGTGCACCAAGTGCAGCTGGAATTCCGATTGCTAGAACGTCTGAAGCAATTTTATTTTTTACAGAATAATGTTTCATATGAATACTCAAGGTCGTTTGATTCTTATATTTCCAAAAGTAGATCACATAATAGCCTGCTCCAAGTATATTACTTAGTAAGGTTGCCAGTGCTGCACCTGTAATGTCCCAATGAAAGAATAGAATAAAAATCGGATCAAGAATAATGTTTAAAAGGTTTCCTAAAGTAGAACCCATCATCGCTTTTTTAGGTTGGCCATCTGCCATCAACAATTTAGAAAATATACCGGATAATAGAGCAAATGGACCAGATAAAGCAATGATCTGTAAATATCTTTTTGCAAAGTGAAGCGTATGATGACTGGCTCCTAGCATATTTAAAATCTGTTCGGATAATAAAAGATAGATTGCTGCAATGATCACGCCAAGAATTACACCTGTCCAGATACAAAAGGAGCTCACTTTTTTAATATATTCATGACGACCTTGGCCTGCCGCTCTAGCTATGACCGATGTTCCACCCATTCCAAAAATATTAGCAAATGCAGTAAAAAGCATGAACAATGGCATACATAATGAAATCGCTGCTACTTGATATGGATTTCCGGTCATACCAATAAATAAGGTATCGGCCAGATTGTAAACTAAAAACATGAGCATTGTTATCATTGCTGGAAGTGCATTTTTCATAACTGCCTGTGATACAGGCATAGAATTAAAATCTTCCAAAGAAATTTTACTTTTCATAATTGATGTCCTCCTTATAAATATCATGATATTAATACCATGAGATTGAATAATCTAAAATAAATGCCCGTATAGGACGGGTTTCTATCATTTATTATAATTTAATAATTTGTCTATGCTTGAATACATCGTCTCTTTTTCATCCTCTGATAAAGGTGTTAGAATTTCTTTTTCAAGCTCTACTAGGATTTTTTGTGCAACGTAACATTTTTCTTTCCCTAAAGAAGTTACTCTTAAAATTTTAATGCGTTTGTCTTTTTCGCTTCCGAAGCTTTCAATAAAGCTTTTTTGTTCTAGACGAGCAACCAGCCCCGCAGTAACAGATTGTGAAAGCTTTAGTTTTTTCTCCAACTCTTTTAAGGTAATCTCTTCATTTTGGTTTTCCAAAATCGCTGCTAGGACACCACCTTGTGACATTGTTATATCTAAATCCTTCATAGCATTCTGACACTTTTTTTGAACAATGTTATACAACATTTGAAAGGCTGTAATATGATAATTCTTTTGATTCATTGATGTCACCTCCTTCATCCGTTTTATGTTATAGCATACTTCATTTCTTAATGTCAATATCATGATATTAATATCTTGGTATTATTTATGATAAATAGGTATCTAGTCCAGAATAATAGTAAGTCGTTATCGAAGACAAACTTATTTTTTTAGTGTACTTGGACTGGTCTTGTATTTGTTTTTAAAGGCTTTTGAAAAATAATTCGCATCATTAAAGCCACAAGCATAAGCAATTTCTTGAATGCTGAATTGATCTTGACCTAGTAGCTCATAGCTTTTCTTAAATTATCATTTTTTCAATTTCTGAATTAATTATGGTTTGTCTAGGTAAAGTTAACGTGAACTACTCACGGCCTACGCTTACGCTTAGAGGCCGGAGCTTCTTGCTTCA
>CAVKAP010000098.1:0-3045 GCA_963654445.1 Segatella copri | reverse complement strand
GGTTAGAAAATAGCCTAAAAATAGCCCTTGTAACGTACTGAAAACCAAAGGATTACAAATAGTTAATTTTGTTTAAATTCTTACGCTTTCGCCACTTATATATGCTTTTTTGTCACCTTTTCCCGTAGTAAAAGTATATAAAAAAACATATATATTTTGCAATTTCAAAAAAATATGCTTATCTTTGCACCCATAAATCAATTAAAAAATTACGATTATGACAGAGAAAGCTATTTTATTCGCAAGGGTTTCCACCGAAAAACAAGACTTGGAAAGACAAAAAGAGATATTGTTTCCGAAAATCAAAGAAGACGGTTTCACGGATGATAATATTATTATCATTGAGCACAAGGAATCCGCCATTAAGAATGATTTTTATAATCGGGATGGTATTGAGGAACTAAAAGAAAAAATCGAGAATGAAAATATTAAGGCGGTTTATGCCACAGAACTTTCAAGGCTTGGCAGACGAACTGACGTGATTTTGAAGGTTTGGAGCTTGCTTGAAGAGAAAAAGATATGCTTAGTAATCCAATCCCCCACCCCATTTAGGACAATAGAAAAGAACGGCAAACAAAGCCTAACGGGGTCAATATTAATGACTGTAATGCAGTCGTTATCGGTTAGTGAGATGGAAATTAAAAAAGAAAGAATGATGACGGGAATGAAGCTGAAAAAAGAGAGGGGTTACTTGGCGGTTTCAAGGGTGAGGTTTGGCTATAAGCGAGATATTAACAATAGGGCTGAGATAGATGAGGAAAAGGCTGAAATAGTTAGGCAGTGCTTTGATTTATGCTTGAAGGGGGATAGTTGTGGGCTTATTTATAAAAAATTCAATTATTTAGCCCATTGGAATAGCAACACCCCAAATCAAAAGATTTCAAAACTACTGAGGGATAAAACTTATATCGGGGAAAATGATGTAATAACGTACCCAAGGATTATTGATGATGATACGTTCTATAAGGTGCAAGAGGTACTTAAAGATAGGAGGCTTTGCAAACACAAGACCAAATTTATATACTATTGCCACAAATTAATTCATTGGAATGGTAGGACGTTCACGCCGTGCTATTCTAATGCTACCTATCATTTAAGTTTAGATAATAAAGTATATAGTTTAAGCGTGAATTGTCTTGACGCAATGACGAAGGATTTAGCGATTAATGCTTATGTTGAGATAGGTCAAATGGACGCAACTAAAGAACGTGATTCTAATTTAGCATTTATAGATGAATGTAATAAAAAGATTGATGGTATAGAGCTTGGAATTAGGGCTGTAGAAAAGAAAAAGTTTAGATTTTTGGAGGCTGATTTTTCTGATGAAGAGATGATTAAAAAAACTGAAGAGAAAATAAAGCAACTTGAAGCCGAAAAGAAAAAGATGGAAAAAGATAGGGATAATATTAAGGTTAGCAAAAAAAAGGTGGAGGATAATCTTACCACGATGGAGGATTTTTATGAGATTGCAGCAAAGATAACTAACTTAAATGATATAACGGATGATGACAAGATTGTTGAGATAATAAATAAGGTGATTAAATCAATTGAATTGGAAAAGTTGGATAACGGATGGCGAATAAGATATGTATATCATAATCTCGCTTATAATAAGGAGATGGAAGATGAATTTTATGATTATATCAAGCCTACCCGTAATAAGATTGAAATTTATGTGAATGGATTGAAGCAAAATGAAAAAGGTGAGCTTGTAAACGCTTATTATAGATTAAAGCACTATGAGCAATTTAAGAGAAGAATCAATTTTGTAGGAAGGTTCAAGGGCAATAAAAAGAAAACCGACGATGAATAATGTTCATTATAATTTGCATAATTATACGTTTTTGCTCATTATAATTGACATTAAACAAAAAGGGGAATGACTTTGAAAATCATTCCCCATAATAATAAAAAACACACAAAATTATATGAACTACTGATTTACCCTAATTCTTTGGTTCGTACTTTTCCGCCATTTCCAAGGTTGGATAAAGATGATTTAGTATTAAAGTATCTGATACTTCATTAACCCTTGCTTCCCTAAATCCGTCGATATAGCCCTTCTCATAAAGCGAATCCGCTTGCGTCTTTGCATCTTCCTTCGTAGTCACTTTGGTGCAAACCGCCACCACGCCTACGAGAAAGAAAAACATTGTTATGAATAGGCAAACTATCGTAAAGTACTTATTATATATTTCTTGGAGTTTTGCTAATATCTTCTTCATTCTTTAATTTCTTTTGTTTCTTTATTTTCGCCCTTGGTGAGCATTGTTTCGAGCTTGTTTACTTCAGCTTCATAAACGTCTTTGAGAATGTTCTTAAACTTAACTGAGGCGTTCATAAGGTCTGCTTTTTGTCTTTGGTCAAGCAATACCACTATCTTTTCAATTTGGGCTTCAACGCCCTTCTTTGTTGGTTGTACCATAATTTCTAATCAATTTCCACTTGTTATTTTCTGAGTTGTACTTGTACTTATAGGCGTATTTCTTTGGTAATAGATAACACGGCTTTTCCAAGTCGTAACTATGTTCTACCGTTGAGTTTGGTAGCTTCTTGTATATTATTTTAATTTGGTTGTTTTGTAGTAGTTCATCTATTGTCTTTAGGTTGAATAGATAAAGCAAATCCCCGAAAAAGTAAGCCATCATACAATCATCAGCTTTGTTTTCCCGATATAGCCGTTCCAATTCGTCGTACTTTATCTTTTCCATTATATAAGTATCAAACTTTTCATAATTAGGATTACGATTCTTAATCTCAGCAGCGTAAACCCTATTATTAATATATACCCAAGCGTCTTTTTTATCAAATTTATCTTGGGTAAATTCCACCCTTGGGTTGTTTTTGAGGCTCATAATGAAGCTATTGAACTTATCCCTTCCAAGTTTTTCATTTGCTTCAAATCCGTTAATCGCTTGTAATTCACTTGTTTTCGTCATATATCGCTCATTTTATTCTATTAATAAATATATGCAAAAATGAAAATTACGTTAAAAAGTCATAAAAAAATTTGGAAAAGTTTTTCAAAAGCAGTATAATTAATAT
>CAVKAP010000097.1:0-3637 GCA_963654445.1 Segatella copri | reverse complement strand
TCCTTCTATTGGTATCAGAACGTAATCAAAGAGAATGGACTCAAGTAGATACAAGTGAAAACTTGTATCTTTTTTAAAATCGATTGATTTTTATGTAAATTTGTTATAATAATCTTGCTATGAAATACAGTGTATGTTTACTTGCAGCTGGTAAAGGAACAAGAATGCAGCTGCCTTACAATAAGGTTTTTCATCCCATGGGACAAGGAAATACCTTATTGGATGCGAGTTTATATTTATTTCAATCGGATATCGATTGTGAACAAATCGTCTTAATGTATGCCCAAGAGGATGAAGCGTATATGACCGAACGTTATGAAAAAACTGAAAAGGTCGAGCTTTATCAAGGTGGCGCAACTAGGCAGGAAAGTGCCGGAATTGGTTTGCGACATGTTACGACAGACTATGTTATGATTCATGATGCAGCCAGACCCTTTGTGACAAAGGAACAAATTGAAGCATTAAAAGAGACCTTAGAAACAGAGGATGCTTGTTTATTGATGGTGCCAAGTGTAGATACTGTGAAATTGGTAGAAGACGGCTATGTTCGTAAAACACCTCTTCGAGAAAATGTATACAATGCACAAACACCTCAATGCTTTAAAACTTCATTGATTAAAGCTTGTTATGAAAAATCCTTTGAAGAGAATCGACAAGCAACTGATGATGCCCAATTGGTGGAATGGTATTCTTCCACCCCAATTAAAATTGTAGAAGGTGATCGAACAAATAAAAAAATTACCTTACCGCAAGATTTAAAATAGAAGGAGGACAACATGAAATATTCTGCATTGATTTTTGATGAAGGCTTAAAATCAGAACAATCCCTACAAAATTTAGATGCGTTGAGCCAAATTTTAAAAGAAGATCCAAATTGTCGACAAATTGTTGTAAGCTGTAATCAGGATGAAATCCTACATTTGGCAAAGACACCAATTTCAAAAGCCATGTATGTTGCAAAATTGGATGAAAAATATGCATCCTTATTAAATGCATTAAAGGCAGTCGTTGAAGAAAATGTGCTTATTTTTGGTTTATCCTCAAAAATCACAGCTTCGGATTTAAATCGTGTCATCGATGAACTAAAGGAAATTCCAGCGGTTTCTTTTAATGAAAATTTAAGAGGTTTTGATACACGTTTAATGATGTTTGCACTTCAAAAAGCCATGAGTGAAAAATTGGAAATGAAGGACTATATTGATGCCATTCATCAATATGCAGATTTTCCTTGTAAGAGTATTTAAAGACACAATCGTGTCTTTTTTTTATGCCCTCTTTGGAGTAAAATGTGTACTATGAATTTACAAATTAAAAAGCATACCAATATAAAAACAGGACTGACAAAGGAAGAGGTCCTTCGATCAAAGCCCAATGTGTATTTGGATAAAAATACCCGAACAGTCAAACAAATTATTCGTGAGAATACCTTGACTCTTTTTAATGGAATCAATGTGATGCTGGCTGTGATGGTTTTTGTGACCGGTTCTTTTCGAAATATGATGTTTATTATTCTAGTGGTTGTCAATACTGTCATTGGAATCTTTCAAGAGCTACGATCAAAGAAAGTCTTGGATAATTTAGCTTTATTGAACCAACAAAAGGCCAAGGTTTTACGAGAAGGAAAAATCAAAGAAATTGCGATTGAAGACATTGTCCGTGACGATATTTTAATTGTTTCCAGTGGGGATCAAATGTGTGTAGATGCTGTCTGTGTGGATGGAAGCGTGGAATGCAATGAATCAATTTTAACCGGAGAAAGTGATTCGGTTGAAAAGAAATTTGGTGATACCTTAATGTCAGGAAGCTTTGTGGTTTCTGGTAAAGCCAAGGTTCAGGTTGTGCAGGTGGGAAGTGATACCTATTCGCATTCCATTTTAGAAAGCGCCAAACGAGAAAAACAATATCCATCAGAATTACGCGATAGTATTGAAGCTATCATTCGTTTTTGTACCATTGTTTTAATTCCAACTGGAGCGATTTTATTGATTAAACAGCTAATGGATCCATCAACACCATGGAAAGAAGCCATTCTAGCAACCGTAGCTGCAGTTATTGGTATGATTCCAGAAGGTTTGGTTTTATTAACGAGTACGGCCTTAGCCTTAGGTGCTGTCAAATTAGCACGTAAAAAGGTTTTGGTTCAAGAGCTGTATTGTATTGAAACCCTAGCGCGTGTTGATACACTATGCCTCGATAAAACAGGAACCATTACGCAAGGATCTATGAAGGTCGTTATGACGGATGGGCTAGGACAAATTTCCGAAGAAGAAATTAAATATATTTTATCAAGAATGTATGCGGCTTTAGATGATGATAACAGTACGGCGCAAGCTATTCGTGAATATGCCGGAAAAGGCGATGGAACCTGTTCTCGTACAATTCCATTTTCTAGTGCACGAAAGGCTAGTGGGGTTGTCTTTGAAGGCGGACGAAGCTATATTACTGGGGCTTATCAATTTGTCTGTGCCAATAAACAGCCTTGGCTAGAGGATCGTATTCAAGAATATGCGAGTCAGGGCATGCGTGTTTTAGTTTTGGCCAAAGGACCTATTTTAGGAAATGAGCTGAAGGGACGACATGAAGTCTTGGCTTTGATTTGTATACAGGATGTTTTGCGTCCGAATATTCGACGAACCCTTTCGTATTTTTATAAACAAGATGTCGATGTCAAAATTATTTCTGGAGATGATCCACAAACCGTTGCCGCCATTGCCGCAAAAGCGGGCGTTCGTGGAAAAGCTGTGGATATGACAACCATTGATAATATTGAACAAGCGGTCCAAGACTATGCCATCTTTGGACGTGTGACACCCGAACAGAAAAAACAAATGGTCTTAGCCTTAAAGGGCCAAGGACATACGGTTGCGATGACTGGTGATGGTGTCAATGATGTCATGGCTTTAAAGGAAGCGGATTGTTCGATTGCGATGGGAAGTGGAAGTGAGGCAACCAAAAGTGTAGCTAGCTTGGTTTTATTAAAGGATCAATTTAAAACGATGCCTTCCATTTTAAGAGAAGGTCGAATTGTCATCAACAATATTCAAAGAAGTGCATCCTTGTTTTTAGTAAAAACCATGTTCTCCTTTGGATTGGCCTTATTTACAATTTTCTGGTTAGCTGGTTATCCTTTTAAACCGATTCAATTATCGATGGTTTCTTTATTAGGAACTGGTCTTCCTGGCTTTATTTTGACCTTAGAGCCCAATGAAGAAAGAGTTAAAGGAAACTTTTTACGCCATGTCTTTGGACGTGCCTTTCCAGGCTCTTTGATGGTCATTCTATCGGTTATTTCTTGTAATTTATTTAGAGGCTTATTGGATATGTCCAATGCTCAATTTTCAACCATTTGTACGATTATTGCCAGCTGGACCTCACTATCCGTTTTATTTACGGTCTGCGTGCCAATGACAAAAATTCGTAAAATCTTGATGGTTTGTATGTTAGCAGGTTTTGTGATTGGAATTACCTTGTTCCATGGCCTTCTTTATTTGGTTTCTTTAGATTTCTGGCAAATCATCTATTTATTATGTAATATGGCAATCATTCCAGATGTTTTATTGATTGCACGACGAATTATTGATAAGACATTACTAAAAAATAAATAATTCCCGATTCTCATCGGGAATGTTTTTTTATA
>CAVKAP010000096.1:0-3693 GCA_963654445.1 Segatella copri | reverse complement strand
GATCGAACCCGTTTCAAGGTTGTATAGATCTTCGTAAACGACTACCTGTGATCCACCAAGTGCGGAAGCATCGAATACGAAATCAACATTGACGGTACCTTCTGTTGTTTCAGCCGTAAAGGTCGTTTCACCTGTTACCTGTTTTCCTTCTGAATCCAATACTGGAAGTCCGGTATCCTTGTTCATGAGAGTACCAGTGACCTTGTATTCTTTTCCTACGGTCAAACCAGTATAGGCAACCTTATCAGTTAGTTTGACGATGGAAGAGTTATTGATGTCCTTGCCGTCTTCGACTTCGATTGAGCCGAAACGGATTTCGTAGAGGTCGAATAATTTGTGACCATGGAGAATCCCATCACCACCGCAGCAGAAACCGCAACAACCTTATTCGCGTTCTTGCGAAGCATTTGCATGAAATTAAGATTTTTCTTATTTTTCATTGTTCTGTATCCTTTCTCTCGCCTAAATGCGAGTACAGCTACAATAAGCCATGGTCAGTTTGTAGTGCTTTGTGTGAGAAAAAAAGGGAAAAATAATTGTCTGGAATCTTTACACACGGAAATAAAAAGAATGTGGTTGAAAGGTTAACAAACAATCAGATGTGGGTAAAAAGGGGTGGGTGGCGGGATAGAACATTGCGAAAATTCCTATTTCGTTGTTAAAACAACGATTGTTGATTCAAGAATGTATTAATATGTACTCAAAGGAGTTAGTTATGACTAAGAAAATTGATTTAAATAAAAGTGTTTATGAATTGACAAAAGAATATCCAGAATTAATTGAAACGATGGTTGGACTTGGATTTACCGAAATTTCAAAAAAAGCGATGTTGCATTCAGTAGGAAAGATGATGACAATACCTAAAGGCGCCAAAATAAAGAATATTTCGATGATGGAAATTATTCGCACTTTAATGGCTGAAGGGTATGAAATTGTAGGGGAAATGCCAAATCTTTCGATGGAATCAAAAGTAGATAAAAAAGAAGCTTCTAGTTCTAGTCGATTAAATCATCTTAAAGGATATTTAAAAAGACTTGGTGAAGGGGAAGATTTAGCGAGTGTTCGCGCTGATTTTGTTCATGAATTTGAAAATGTGGATGCTTCAGAAATTATGGAAGCAGAACAATCTTTATTGAAGGAAGGAACACCTCTTTCTGAAGTACAACAGTTATGTGATATTCATTCTGCTTTATTTCATGGTGCTACAACAGAAGAGAAAAAAGAAGAGAAATTTATTCCAATTGAAGAAATGAATATGGATAAAATATCGATTGCAGCGCAAATGGAATCTATACTTGGACATCCATTGTATATCTTTAAAAGAGAAAATGATGTATTAAGTCGTTTGATTGAAACCTATAAAGGAAGTCAAGATGAAGTCTTACTTTCCGAGATTCGTCAAGTATCCATTCATTATGCGAAAAAAGGGGACTTGCTGTATCCTTTACTAAAGGTGAGATACGATATCTCAGGTCCTTCGGATGTAATGTGGACTGTAGATGATGAAATACGAGATGAATTAGCAAGCCTTGATGGAAAAAGAGAGTCGATTCCTGATTGGAGCAATCGAATGGATGCACTACTCAAACGTATGGAAGAGATGATTTATAAGGAACAAAATATTCTTTTCCCAATTTGTGCTTCTCATTTTACAAAAGAAGAGTGGTATGGCATCTATCGAGATGCAAAGGATTATGATCTTTGTTTTGGAATAGAACAAGAAGAATGGCCAGAGGCAGAAAAGCCGACGATTTGTTTAAATGAACAAGCCAATGGAGAAATTGTCATGCCAGGTGGTCATTTAACTTTGGAGCAATTGACAGCTCTATTAAATACGATTCCAATGGAAATTACCTTTGTCGATTGTGATAATATCAATCGTTTCTTTAATGAAGGTAAAAAGGTATTTAAAAGACCAGGCATGGCTCTTGATCGAGAAGTCTTTACCTGTCATCCACCAAAGATTGAACCAATGGTACGACAAATTATCGATGATTTCCGTCATGATCGTCGTGACTTTGTACCAGTATGGATGGAAAAGGCTGGACGAACGATGCTAGTAAAATATATGGCCGTAAGAGATCAAAAAGGAAAATATATCGGTACGGTTGAGCTTGTTCAGGACATGGAATTTGCGAAGGAACACTTTTTAGGAAACGCTTCAAAATAAGTGAAATAAAAGTGTATAGTAGATACAAATTTATTGAGCTACAATGAAAAATTCCTTTCACATCATAATAAGAATGTGGAATATCATTTCGAACGACAATCTTTTTGAAAAAACCACCAGTTAAAACAAAGGAATTCAATTCGGCTGTTACTTTTTCTTTTAAAGGCTTTAACTGAATCTTCGGGGCACGATACAGGAAGGTGAGATTCTTTTCGTTTTGAAGTTCTTCGATATTTTCGTATAGACCTGTTCCAAGCAAGAAAACAGGGAGGTCTTGTCTTACGAATATTTGGAAAGAGCCTGCAAAGACCTTCATATATTCGGTGTTTGACATTTCATCAATAAAAATGAGCAAGCGTTTACCTTCACTCTTAATCTTTTCGAGGATTTTGATGATTGCTGTCTCTGAATCAGTGATTTGAGTACTGCCTTCAATAGAAACACCGAATCCAAAGAAGGAAAGGTCGATTCTCGCTGTTTTGATAAATGAAGAGATTGTCTTATCGCTGTAAAGCTTAGATAACATGGATTGTAACAAATCGGTTGCGGGATTTAGCTCCAATACGATCCAATTATCGTCATCTCTGAGTTTTTGAGCTATTTCAGACATCGTAACTGTTTTACCAGCACCTCTGACGCCTGTAATAACAAACATCTGCTGATTAATGTTCTCAGACGTAAAAGCATCCATGATCTCAAAGATTTGCTTTGGTCTGTCTACAAATTCCAATGGACGTTTACCAAAGACCAATGTAAAGGGGTTTGCCATATTTTTACCTCCATTTACTATTTTTTACTGTTTTATATTTGTTTTACTATCCTTTACTGTTTTACGCAAGTCAAGGATAGAGGCTGACAGGAGGGAGCTAAGGATAGGTTTTTCTTGGAGTTGCTTTCTTCTTATGTTTAAAAAAGAAAGCTTGTCATTTGCACATGGGCGATGAAATTCTAAATTAATGAACTAATTTAAGAGCTTGTATAAAGGCAATTTTTATCGCCCACATGCAAGTGATGAGCTAAAAAGAAAAAAACATGAACTATTTTCTAATTGATTTTAAAAACGTTGGTAGTGAGTGCATTAAGAATTTGAATGGTATCGCTGAAAAGAGAAACGTGGAAAAAGCAGAAGAAATGAGCAGTCTGATTAACATTTTCTAGGCACAACAAAGATGTTGTCTGTATGCAGTGGTAGATGAAGCAAGAAGCTCCGGCCTCTAAGCGTAAGCGTAGGATGTAAGTAGTTTACAAGAGTAGTTTTTGCCATTTGCACTTCATCAATAAAGAGAAAAAACTTTGATTTGCTTTTTCTTCAAATGCTTTTTCTACCATTTCACATAAGGTAATTTGATTTCTATAAATAAAGAATTTTCTTTTTCTATACCTGAAGAAAGAAGATAATCATAGAAAAGTTCATACAACAAGGTTGATTTACCAGATCTTCTTAAACCAGTAATGACTTTGATATTTCCATCCCACATGGATGATTTCAATTTTTCTAAATACGTTTCTCTTTTGATCATAGA
>CAVKAP010000095.1:0-3695 GCA_963654445.1 Segatella copri | reverse complement strand
AGCTTGTTTATAATATCACTCCTCCCTTACCTAGGTCAAGAACTTTTTTTGAAAATTTTTTGGATTTTGATTTCTGTACTTTTTAAGTCAATTTAAGGTTTCTTTTTTATCCTTTTTAACATTGACAAGTGAATCAATTAAGACTATGATTCCTTCTCGATAAGGAACAGGAGGTTTTCTATGAAAACAATCAAAACAATAAGCTCAGCGATTGGATTTATTACTCTCTTTTCTATATTATTTGCTGCAATCCTTCTTTTAATCAAAAATCCTTATATATATGTAAGCCAAACCAATTTAATTATTCATTATTTTGGCCTTTGTACTTTAGTTTTAATTTTATCCTTTAAAATTTCGGATTATGCTGGTATTTTTCTTAATCCTCATAAATCCTTATTTTTTACGATCATACAATTGATTTTACTTCCTTTTGTGGTTTCTTTTCTTGTGAATCACTTTCAATTGCCCTATACAATTGCTCTGGCAATCGGTTGTGCTGCACTAAGTCCAGGAAGCATGGCAAAGAATCTTTTTAAAAATCTATTTTTAGCTGCTTGTGTTTTCTTTGTCAGTATTTATATACTACCAAGTAGCTCTAGCACCGTGAATCAAATTTATACCACGACAACATCTAGTCACACAAAAACAATCTTATTAGTTATTGCTCTTGTTCTATTTGTCTTTTATGAAATGCATCATTATTTTGAAAATAAAAATCAGCAACCGGATGAAGTTTATTATATAAATGAACAATAATTGCAGATTTTTGTCATAAAAATTCAAAATAATTGAATTTTTACTTGCGATTTCGCAAATTTTGTCCATAATTAATATTGATGAACAATACAAAAAAAACGAATATCTCTAGTCTTTTATCAAATGTTTATAATAGTCCAATTATAGAGATAGAAAAAGATAATGGAATTGCTTATTTCTTTGAATATGAAGCGAAAAAGGATACGAATCGAATCCGTCTTCCCGATGGTAGTATCGAAATTACATTTCTTTTAAATGATCCTTCTTCCCTTTATATGTCTGGTTCATATGATTTAATCCATTCTGTTAATTATCCTAGTTCTGGAATTGTATTTGGTATTCTTTTATTACCAAGCCTTGTTCCTGCGCTTTGGAATCATGACTATAAATTTTCGGATTTTAGAAATCGTACAATCGTTTTCGATTTAAAAGATTACCCTGCATTCCAATCGATTTTCGAAGCTTCGGATTTTGCTTCAAGAATTGAAATTGCTCGCCCTCTTTTATCGATGTCTAGCTATTTTAATGGAAATAAATTACTTAATTATATTTCTCACCAGGTCTACATCAACAAAGGAAACTTGCATTTAAGTGATCTTTATCGTGAAATTGGTTATACCCGTCAATATATCAACCAACTCTTTAAATCGGAGATTGGGGTCAAGCCAAAGTATTTCTGTAAAGTCTTACGTTTTCAGTATTTAATTTATTGTATTTCTGAGTATTATCCAGAAAAACGTTTAAATCACATCGTAAAAATGTGTGGATATTATGATCAATCGCACATGAATAAAGAATTTAGAGAATTCACAAATCTAAATCCAGATGCCTTTATTAAAAAATACAAAAAAATCTTAAATCAAGAATAAGCCCATGCTTATTCTTTTTTTATCGCAAAATCTCTTCGATAGTAGAAACCGTACTAAAAGACCCTTTATTTTCTGAAATGATTTTTCGAATTTGTTCAAGCTCAAAGTAATTGACAATACAAATTAACATCGTATTCTCTCCCATGATTACTCCTCTTGAATTAATAATCGTACAGGTTTTATTTAAACGATGAGAGATTGCTAAAATAATATCATCTGGATGTTGGGTAATGATTGTTACCTGTTTAATGGTTTCAAAGTGATCCGTAAAATGATCAATGATGGCTGTTGCGATGATATAAACCAATAAACTCATCATGGCAGCATCTTGATTGATGATAATAAAGACCGCTATATATACAAGAAAATTAAAGCTAATTAAAATGGGAGAAATACTATAATCCTTCCCTGTCTTTTGATACACTTTATTAACAATAATATTTGCTAAGATTTCAGAACCATCGATACATCCTCCATGTCTTAAAATCAGAGAGAGTCCTGCCCCTAAAATTGCTCCACCAAAGGCAACTGCTAAAAAATGCTCGGTATTTAATTCAAAGGGAATGTGTTCAAATAAGCTTAAACCAACTGTATAAACAGTAAAGCCAACTCCTGTTTTCTTAAAAAAATCAGGTCCTAGAAAATAAACCCCTGCTAGAATAAAAGGAATGAAGACAAAGAATACACAAAGAGATAAATTCCAATGAAAAACACGACTTAATAAAATCGCAATTCCAGCGGTTCCATAATCAATCGCATCATTCGGCAATAAAATACAAGCTACCGAAAAGCTAGCTAATAAAGCCCCAAGTATAATTGCGAAATAAGACATTTTTTCAGAAATATTTTTATGCATCGTACCCTCCCTTAAAAAATTATGTTTAACTTTATCATCAATTGAAACAAAAGAAAAGAGCTGTATCCCATTTTCGTGATACAGCCCAAATCCTTATAGGTTACGATCCATAAATTGAACAATTCCTTCAACGACTTCGTTTTGAATTTCTTTATAATTATGGATTTCATGTCGATAGCCAGGATATAATTTGGTGGATACCTGATGTCCACTATCAATTAACCAATTGCTTACTTGATATACACCTGTTCCAAATTGTCCAACTGGATCTTGATCCCCTGCAATATTATAGATTGGTAAATTTTTAGGAACCTGTTCAGCCCAATTCATACCTGTCACAATTTGAATCATTTGTGCAAACATTAAAAAGGCTTGATTATTGGTTGGCTTTGAAAAAGCATCAAAAGGATCATTGGCATGATCATATTGTACATATTTATCATGACAAATCCATTCATTTCCTAGATTTGCCCCTTCTTCACAACGACTAAACATCCAGCCTAACAATAGATTCGCAGCTTGTGCATCCGATTCTTTGGCTTGTCCATTAGCGATGTCCTTTTCAAGCAATTCAATCGCTTCTTGACAATGAGGGAAAACACCTGCTGTACCACATAAGGTAACACCAGTTAACTCATCTCCATAGGTTGAAATATAATCACGTGCAATAAAGGATCCCATGCTATGTCCAAATAGGAAATAAGGCAAGTCTGGATATTTTTCAACCACAAGATCATGTAGACGATGTTCATCCTCCATCATGGTATGAACACCTTTATCTCCCCAATCACCCCAAGAATTATCATTGACGATGGCTGTCTTTCCATGACCAACATGATCATCCGCAGCCACAATGTAATCCGCACTCAAAAATCCAACAATCATATGCAAGTAACGACGAGAATGTTCACCAAAGCCATGAATTAATTGAACAATTCCTTTTGGTTTAGAAGCAGGAACATAAATCCAACCCTGTACTTCATCTCTTTGATTAAATGATTTAAAACTTACTTCATGTAGCATAAAGCCACCTCCTAGTCACTTACATTATACAGCGTAAGCCCTTACATTTTAAGAGCGTTTATAAAAAGCTCCTCTTTTGCAAATGAATCCTTAACTTTTAATCATTTGTAGTACTAAAGCTTTACCTTCATAAAAATAAAGCTGAAAATCTCAGCCATGATCATTTGGTCATTCCTGTTATTTTCAGCTTT
>CAVKAP010000094.1:0-4048 GCA_963654445.1 Segatella copri | reverse complement strand
ATAAAGTTCCTACGACTGGTAATGCTGATGCCACACATAAGATGGCAGCTACTTTCTTTCCGTTATTTTCTACAAAATTCATACTTCAACCCCCTATCGGTTTAAATTGTACAAGCTTACATTATCATAAATTGTCTTTCTTTGCAAGATTCATTCTGTTTCATAAACAATTGTTTCTGATTCCAAAATGATAATGTCTTATTGTAATCAAATGCGAACTTCTTTTTTTTGAGTTAAACTTTTATTTTTTTTCCTATCGTGTTATATTATTAAAGCACATGGCGCGTTCGGCAAGCGGTTAAGCCACAGCCCTCTCAAGGCTGTATCACGGGTTCGATTCCCGTACGCGCTACCATTGTCTATAATCTCCAATATTGGAGATTTTTTTATTATATTTAGAAGTCTTCCATCAATTAGTTTATGAAAATTATTTGCGTTGTTCGAATTCTATAAGATTCATTGATGTTGGCTTTCTATAATTTACTGTCTTAGCTACAGTTTTCCCAAATCTCTCAACAGCTGTAATTATGCTTAGCTAACTTCGAGATAATCCTCTTTTTGACGCAGACGCTCCACATTGTTTTGAGTCTACGCCCTCGATTTTTGTTCCTTTACGATTATGAATCCACACTATTTATGCCACTTATAGTATTTTTATCCCTTAAGCCTAAAATCATTCGATTTTCCTTTTCAATTCCTTATATAATGCCTTGGTTTCCTTTTTTGAAGCATCATTTAATATATAGCTTTTCTTTCCGGTTTGAACTAGGATATAAGACTTGATCTTTGGATATACATAAGCATTGACATCACCATAAGCCTTTGTTTCACAGATGCCATTAAAATAGTCCTCATGAATCGGTCGAACGGTTTCAACTTCCTTTAATAATTGAAGAGAAGTAATTTGTTTATATTGAATTCTCGTTGTAGAACCAACACCTTGAATTTCAAGACTTTCTTTTTGAAAGGTAAATTGATTGGCTTCTTTTCTTTGAATGATTTCATTTTGATGGAAGGCAATCAATATAAAGGCAATCGCTAAAAGGAAGCCTGGAAAGCCTAATAAGAAGGCTGTTAATTTTTGACTTTTTCGCATGTCCCTATTATAGCGATTCTTCTAGAAAAGAAAAAGTCTGATATCCTTCGATACCAGAACCCTTTCTTATTTCCAAACTTCTTGAGCAATTTCTTTGACAAGAGCCAGTTTGTCCCATTGTTGCTCATCGGTTAGTTTATTTCCAATTTCACAAGACGCAAAGCCACATTGTGGACTTAAACATAAACGTTCCAAAGGAATGTACTTGCTTGCTTCATGAATACGAGCAATCACATCTTCTTTCTTTTCTAATTCACCTGATTTAGTTGTAATCAAGCCCAATACGACCTTTTTATCGCCACTGACATATTTTAAGGATTCAAAGCTTCCTGAACGTTCATCATCAAATTCCAAGAAATAAGCTGATACATTTTCCTTTTCAAATAAGAATTTTGCGACATCATCATAGCCACCCGTAGCGGCATAAGTTGAATGGAAGTTTCCTCGACAAACATGGGTCGTAACAGTTAAATCTTCAGGCAAACCATCAATTACGGCATTATTAATATCTAAGAATTCTTCTTTGATTTTATCTAAGCCGGCTTGGTCACAATTAAAGTATTGTGGTCCATTTGGATCAACCAATAAGCCCCATGAACAGTCATCCAATTGAAGATTACGACAGCCGGCTTCATAAAGCTCTGCAATAAAGGCTTTGTAAACCTTAATGACATCTTTATGGAAGTCTTCAATTGAATCATAATATTTCAAAGTATTTTCAAGCGCAAATGGCATTTCAAATTGTTCTAAGAATTGAGCTGGCGCTGGAATGGTTTGTTTGGTAACCGTATTTTCATCCTCTAAGGCTTGTACAAATTTGAAGTGATCCACAAATGGATGATGTTGGTATTCTAGCTTTCCATCCAAATAGGTATCATCAATCATCGCAGCTTCTCCATGGAATGGTAATCCTGTTTTGGTTGGAGTATGTGCAATTCCTTTAAAGCCCCACATAAAATCTAAATGCCAGGTTTCACGACGGAATTCGCCATCAGTTAAAATATGGAAGCCAGCATCCTTTTGTTTCTGTACTAAATCTTTAATCGCTTTATCTTCTACTGCAGTTAAGGCTTCAAAGCTAATTTTTCCTGCTTTATAATCTTTTCTTGCTTGTTTTACTTCTTCAGGTCTTAAAAAAGATCCTACATAATCATATCGATAAGGTGTCTTCATCTTGTTTCCTCCGTTTGTGTCTTTATTGTAAGCAATGATTCTTTCATCGTAAAATAATTATTTCTTGTGCTTTGTTATAGTTTTAAACTATAATTAGTGTATGACATTTAATCAATTAAAATATGTAGTGAAAATTGCTGAGACTGGAAATATCAGTGAAGCAGCCAATAAGCTTTTTATCTCACAGCCAAGCTTAACCAATGCGATTCGAAGCTTAGAAGAAGAAATGCATGTAACCATCTTTCATCGTTCGAATAAAGGGGTGACACTAACCAGTGAGGGAAAAGAATTTTTAGCTTATGCCCGTCAGGTCTTAGAACAAACCGATTTATTGGAAGCGCGCTTTACACATTCAAAACCAAAGCCCCATTTTAGTGTCTCTTGCCAACACTATTCCTTTGCCGTGAATGCCTTTGTTGATGTAATCAAAGAATTTGATGCCGATGAATATGATTTTACACTAAGAGAAACGCAAACCAATGAAATCATCATGGATGTTTATCATCGAATCAGTGAGGTTGGTATCCTCTATCTTTCAAAGACAAATCAGGATGTGATTAAAAAAATGTTGAAGAAATACGATTTAAGCTTTCAACCCCTTTTTACCGCTTATCCTCATGTATTCATCAACAATCATCATCCACTTTCTGAAAAGGATGAGCTGACCTTGAAGGATTTAGAACCCTATCCTTATCTTTCTTTTGAACAAGGTTTATATAATTCCTTCTATTTTTCAGAGGAAATTCTATCGACCTTAGATCGTAAGAAAAACATCAAGGTTCGAGATCGCGCTTCTTTATTTAATTTATTAATTGGATTAAATGGATATACTGTTAGTAGTGGAGTCATCTCAAAAGAGCTCAATGGACCCAGTATTATTGCGAAGCCTTTAAAGGTTGATGAATGGATGAAGATTGGCACCATTGTACGAAAAAACGAAACCCCTTCGCATTATGCCACTGTCTATTTGAATGCTCTAGAGAACCACATTAAAGTTTAAGGAGAGAATTTTATGAATCGAGCAAAATTAAAGGAAAGCGCAAAGCTTGCTTTCCATGCCAATTATTGGCGTTGTGTCTTAGCTGCATTAATTATTAGTATTACGGTCGGAAGTTTTCTTTCATCGACTGGAAGCTCTTCCTCTTCGAATCAGAGCATGTATACTTATACAAATGATCCCAGCCTATTAAGATGGATTGCTGGCATTTCTATTGCCGCATTTGTGATTGGTACAGTTATCCGCATACTCTTACTTCAGCCTTTATATGCTGGTTGTCAAAATTTCTTTTTAGTGAATGCCGAATCGCCTGCAGAATTCAGTGAATTGGGTTCTGGCTTTAAAAGAAATTACCAAAATACCGTTTTTACTTTGTTTTTAACCTTCTTATTCCAATTTTTATGGAGCTTGTTGTTTATTATTCCAGGTATTATCAAACATTATTCCTATCGTTTTGTGCCTTATATTTTAGCCGAAAATCCGGATATGCCAGCTCGTGAAATCATTGATCAATCGAGAAAGATGATGGATGGTCATAAATGGGAAGCCTTCATCTTAGATTTATCCTTTATTCTATGGTGGGCTCTAGCTGCAATCACTTGTGGAATTGCTGGTATTTTCTGGACAGGACCTTATCATTATCAAACCAACGCAAAATATTATTTAGAAATAAAAAACAATTAAGACGAACAGAAAAAAAGAAGCTGGTGACATGAACTTATCCTAGCTTCTTTTTCTTTCAAATCATTTAATAAGCAATTGCTTTTTGTTTGTTTTCTTCT
>CAVKAP010000093.1:0-4450 GCA_963654445.1 Segatella copri | reverse complement strand
TTTTACATAAAAACCGCACCTCTATCATGTCCTAAAAAGTATATCACATTTCATTATTTAAAATTAAACAAATTAAATTAACCTTTCGTGCTTATATCACAATCGAAATAAGCACGTTCGTAAAATGAATAAAAGATATTTTAGTTAAAAAGATATAATTATCTTCTTTATAACCTTTTATTGATCATTACTAATTAGATAAGTTAATTTTTTTGAATAAATTTTTTGATATAATACTTAAGTTGAAATGAGGTTGATTTATGAACGACACAATTATTGAAAATATTGCCAGTGAATTAAAAATAAAGCTTTCACAGGTTAACAATACACTTGCGCTATTAGAAGAAGGAGCGACTGTTCCTTTTATTGCTCGCTATCGTAAAGAGAGAACAAATGGTTTGGATGAAGAACAAATTCGTTTGATTCAAGAACAATATAATTATCAAGAAAATTTAAAGAAACGAAAGGAAGAGGTCATTGCTCGAATCGAAACCTTAGGTCATTTGAGCGATGCTTTAAAGGAACAGATTCTTCATTGTGAAAAATTAGTGGAGGTAGAAGAAATCTATCGTCCCTATAAACAAAAGAAGAAAACCAGAGCAGCCATTGCCAAACAAAAGGGATTAGAGCCCTTAGCCAATTTAATTGAAAGCTGTCCTCGTTATTTTGATGAAAGAGAAATTAAAAAATATCTCAATGAACAAGTGGAAACAATCGAAGATGCTCTACAAGGAGCAGAAGATATTCTTGCTCAAAGAGTCAGTGAAGAAGAAAAGATTCGTAAGAAGGTCTATGATTCGATGTGGAATTATGGCATGATTCATACCCAAGAAAAAAAGGATCATGAGGATAGTCAAAAGGTCTATCGCATGTACTATGATCATAAAGAAAAGGTGACGAATATTCCGAGTCATCGTGTCATGGCCATTGATCGTGGAGAAAAAGAGAAGGTCATCAGTGTTTCAATTGAAAGCAATGAAGAGTATTTATTCAATTGGGTAAAACGGAATTTGATTCGTTTTAGAAATAGTCCAAGTGCTCCTTATTATGAACAAGCGATTGAAGATGGTTTAAAGCGTTTATTGATACCAAGTGTAGAACGTATGATTCGTTCTCAATTAACAGAAAAGGCTCAGCAACAAAGCATGGATGTTTTTTCTATGAACCTAGAAAAGCTTTTACTTCAACCACCAATGAAAAAGAAACGTATTCTAGGCTTTGATCCAGCCTTCCGTACAGGTTGTAAATTAGCCATCATTAATGAACAAGGCATGAATTTGCATGTGGATGTAATCTATCCTCATCCACCAAAGGCCAAAAAAGAGGAAGCCGAAAAGAAATTCGTTTCTTTATGTAAAGATTATCAGGTTGCGATCGTTGCGATTGGAAATGGAACCGCAAGTCGTGAAAGTGAAGCCTTTGTAGCACAAACCATTAAGAAGTATGGCTTAGATGTCTCTTATACCATTGTATCGGAAGCGGGTGCGAGTGTTTATAGTGCAAGTAAATTAGCGATTGAAGAATTTCCAGATTTACATGTTGAACAACGAAGTGCGATTTCAATTGCTCGTCGTTTATTGGATCCATTATCCGAATTAATTAAGATTGATCCACAATCCATTGGTGTTGGACAATATCAACATGATTTACCTCAAAAACAATTAAAGGAACGATTGGATTTCGTAGTGGATAAAAGTGTCAATTTAGTTGGTGTTAATGTAAATACAGCAAGTCCTACACTTTTAAAGCATGTTTCTGGATTAAATAGTACAACAGCTAAAAATATTGTTTCCTATCGTGAAGAAAATGGAGATCTAACCAGTCGTGCACAAATCAAAAAGGTTCCAAAGCTTGGACCAAAGGCTTTTGAACAATGTGCTGGTTTCTTACGCATTGAAAATGGCAAAGAGCCTTTAGATCGTACAGGAATCCACCCTGAATCCTACAAGCTCGCCAAGACGATTTTAAAAGAATTGGATATGGATGAAAAGGATTTAGGAAGTAAAGAAATTCAAGAAAAGGTAAAAGAAGTCAAAATTGCTGATTTAGTCGAAAAAACACAAGCCGATGCCTATACCATAAAAGATATCTTAGAGGCCTTTAAACAGCCTTTACGTGATTATCGTGATCAAAATGAAGGCCCTTTATTAAGAAAGGATGTCTTAGAAATGGAAGATTTATCCATTGGAGATCAATTAGAAGGAACTGTACGAAATGTCGTTGATTTTGGAGCCTTTGTTGATATTGGTCTACATGAAGATGGTTTAGTTCATATTTCAAAGATGGCCAATCATAGAGTGAAGCATCCAAGTGAATTGCTTTCTGTTGGAGATATTGTCACGGTATGGGTATGTAATATCGATCAAGAAAAACAAAAGGTTCAATTATCGCTAGTCCCTATTCATTAATTAGGGTTGTATGATAGAATAAAAACGGTCAAAAGAGGAGAACAGAAGATGTTTGATGAAATTCATGAAGAGTGTGGTGTCTTTGGAGCGTATCAAGTACAAGATGCTTCATCGATTACTTATTATGGTTTACATTCCCTTCAACATAGAGGGCAAGAATCAAGTGGAATAGCCGTGTCGAATGGTGAATCAATCCAAGTTCATAAAGGCCCTGGTCTTACAATTGATGTTTTTAAAAGAGAAGATTTAGAGGCCTTAAAAGGAAATCTTGCGATTGGACATGTTCGTTATAGTACGGCAGGTGGACAAGAGTTAGAAAATATACAACCCATTGTATCGCGTGGACATAAAGGAAGCATTGGAATTGCCCACAATGGTCAAATTGATAATGATAAGGAATTGCGTTTGGAATTAGAAAATCAAGGCTGTATCTTTCAAGGAACAGCCGATAGTGAAGTTATTCTTCACTTGATTCAGAAACAAACCGGAACGTTATTAGAACGAATTCAAAAAGCGGCAGATCGTATTGATGGAGCTTTTTCTTTCATCGTGATGGATGAAGAGAAGATGTATGCTTGTCGAGATAAATATGGTTTGCGTCCTTTAAGCTTTGCCTCCTATGAAAATGGCTATGTCATTTCAAGTGAAACCTGTGCCTTTGAGGTCATGGGAATCTATGAACATACGGATTTAAAGCCAGGTGAAATTGTTGAATTCAATAAAGGACTCGTCAAACATTATTCTTATACCGAGGATACAAGTCATCATATGTGTTCGATGGAATATATTTATTTTGCGCGTCCAGATAGTGAAATTGAAGGAATCAACGTTCATGCCTATCGAAAAGAAACAGGGGTTATCTTAGCACGTAATGATAAGGATCTAAAAGCTGATATTGTCATTGGGGTACCTGATTCGAGTTTGTCAGCAGCTATTGGATATGCGGAAGGAGCTAATATTCCATTAGAAACTGGTTTGGTTAAAAACCGATATGTCGGAAGAACCTTTATTCAACCAACCCAAGAGTTAAGAGATCGTGGTGTTCGCATGAAATTAAGTCCTGTTGAAAATGTCGTGAAGGGTAAAAGCGTTGTCATGATTGATGATTCCATTGTACGTGGGACAACTTCTCGTCGAATCGTCCGTTTATTAAAGGAATCTGGAGCCAAAGAGGTTCATGTACGTATCGCATCGCCTGTTTTTGCATATCCTTGTTTTTATGGCGTAGATACTTCAACTCGTAAAGAATTAATTGGTGCACGCTTAAGCGTCAAAGAAATTGAAGAATATATTGAAGCCGATTCTTTAAAATATTTATCCGTGGACGAAATCAAAGAAGCAGCCCATGGACTTGGATTATGTTGTGCATGCTTTGATGGAAAATATTGTTCTGATCTTTATTCTTATCAAAAACAATTGGACGAGGAAGCATAAAAATAGACAGAAGTTGAAATTGAATTTAGAATGAGCATGGGAGGAAAATTCATGAGTCATAAAATAAATACCGAACAATTCGATACATTAATGAAAGAAAGTGGTCTAGTTATTGCAGATTTTTCTGCAACTTGGTGTGGACCATGCAAAATGCTAGCTCCAATTATTGAAGAAGCAGAAAAACAATTTGAAGGAAAATGTAAAATTGTTAATGTGGATGTTGATGAATCCAGTGATTTAGCACAACGCTTTGGCATTATGGCTGTACCTACAGTCATTGCTTTTAAAGATGGTAAACAAGTGGATGCTTTCTCAGGGTATCAACCCTTAGCACAAGTTGTTTCTTTCATTGAAAAACAATTATAAGAAAAAAGATCGTTATCCAAAAGATAGCGATCTTTTTTAAGGTAGTAACAAAGTTCCTTACTTTTTCAATTCTTCGATGATTTCTTTTTCTTTTAGTACACGAGCAAAACCTTTTGCATATCTACAATCAAAAAACAGTTTTTTCTGCAGGGATTTCAAGAGGTATATTAATAGAACTTTTGATTTTTGAGTATTCCACGTACTAAGAGCCACTGAATCCACCACTCGGAGCCACTCATTCC
>CAVKAP010000092.1:0-4491 GCA_963654445.1 Segatella copri | reverse complement strand
CAATAAAGTGCCCTTTATTCATGTGTAGGTAAGCGCTTTCTGTTATATCCTTTAGTCAGATAAAGAAAGGCGTTGAGGGCCTATAGAAAGGAGATAGCTAATATGAAGATCGTTGCAGTCGCTGCCTGTACATCAGGAATTGCACATACTTATATTGCTAAAGAAAAACTAATTCGTGCGGCTCAAGCATTAGGGCACGAAATCCATGTGGAAACACAAGGAACAATCGGGACTGAGGATGAATTAACTGCTCAACAAATTAAAGAAGCAGATGTAGTCATCCTTGCCGTAGACATTCAAATTACTGGAACAGAACGTTTCAAAGACAAAAAGGTGGTTAAGGTTGGAACAAGTCTTGTAACCAAAGCACCTAAACAATTGCTCGAGAAGGTTGAGCAAGAATTAAAAAAAGCGTAATTAAAAAAACAGAAGGAGAGAAAAAATGAAAAAAGCTATTGCGGAAATTAAAAAGCACTTGCTAACAGCAATTTCTTATATGCTTCCACTAGTTGTTGCATCAGGTTTATTAATTGCTATTGGTAATTTAATGGGAGGATCAACTGTAACGGAATTGAGTGAAATGACCATTCCAAATGCATTTACATCACTAGGTGTATTAGGTATGGGATTGTTACCATCATTTATCGGTGGTTATATTTCTTATTCAATTGCTGACCGTCCAGGTATTGCTCCAGGTTTCTTAATGGGTCAAATTGCATCATTCTTAGGAGCTGGATTCCTTGGTGGTATGATTGGTGGTTTCGTTTCAGGTTATATTGCATTGGCAATTCGTAAATATGTAAAGGTTCCAAAATGGGCAGAAGCATTAATGCCAATGATGATTATTCCAACATTAACAGCAATGATCGGTGGATTATTAATGTACTTTGTATTAGGTGGTCCTGTTACAGCTATGACAAACGGATTGAACAACTTCATCACTGGATTGGATCAATCACAAAAAACACTTTATGGATTTATCATCGGATTCATCGGATGTATCGATTTCGGTGGAGCTATCAGTAAGGTTCCAAACTTAATTTGTGATGGTTTATTGTTAGATGGAATTACAGAACCAGAAGCAATTAAAGTATTAGCAGCTATGGTACCTCCAATTGGTGTAACTTTCGGATGGTTATTATCAAAAGTATTAAAGAAAAGAATCTTTACAGCGCAAGAAGAGGAAGCAATCAAAGTGGCATTCCCAATGGGATTATGTATGATTTCTGAAGGTGTTATTCCTATCGCAATGAATGACTTAGTTCGTACAGTTGTTTCTACATCCATCGGATGTGGTGTATGTGGAGCAATCAGCTTTACATTCGGTGTTGGATCAAAAGTTCCTTCAGGTGGAGTCTTTGTTATTCCAGCTATGTCAAATCCATTAATTGCACTTGTAGCATTACTTGCTGGAAGCTGTGTAACTGCAGTTTTATTAAATGTATTGAAAAAACGTTTAACAGACGAAGAATACTTAGCTGGTACTGAAGAAGAGGAAGCTGAAGTCGATTTATCTGGAATTTCTTTTGAATAGAATTCATTTTTAGGAAGGAAAAGATATGTACGTATCCATGAAGGGTATGCTCGAAAGAGCAAATGAAGGAAATTATGCAGTAATGGCAATTAACTGTTTTAATATCGAAACGACGCGTGCTTGCATTGAAGCAGCACAGTCGCTTCGAGCTCCTATTATTATTAATATCGTGCAGGAGCATATGGTGAATCATTGTGATAGTGATTTAATTGCTCCAATTGTAAAAAAACTAGCAAACAGAGCGAGTGTTGAAGTAGCCTTAAACTTTGATCACGGACAAGAAGTTCCTTTGTTGAAGAAAGCATTACATGATGGGTATTCAAGTGTAATGGTTGATGCTTCTCGTTTTGATTTAGAAGGAAACATTAAAATGACACGTGAAATCGTTGAATTTGCCCAAGAATTCGATGCTTCTGTTGAAGGAGAAATCGGATGCATGGGAGCAACGGAAGGCGAAGAATTTACCAGTGATCAAATGAAAACAGATCCTGATCAAGCATTACGCTTTGCACAAGAAACGGGTGTAGATGCATTAGCTGTTTCTTATGGATCGAGTCATGGAAATTATCCAGAAGGATATGTTCCAGAGTTTGATTTTGAAAGATTAAAAGAAATTAAAGAAAAAACAAAAATGCCATTGGTTTTACATGGTGGATCTGGTTCTGGTGATGAGAATATCTTAAAATCAGTAAAATATGGAATCAATAAAATTAATGTTGGTTGTGATTTTATGAATGCGAATACAGAAGCAATAAAAAAACATTTAGCTGAAGACCCTGATATTAATTATTGGGTCATGATGAATCAGGTTGAAAAGGAAAGCCAAGAATTAGTTAAGCATTATATCCGTTTATCCGGATCAGTAGGAAAATCTTTATAGTTTCAAGGAGGTATAGACTATGTTAATGAACATGAAAGATTTATTAGAGGTTGCACAAAAGAACCATTTTGCAGTACCTGCATTCAATATTGGTTCTGACCAATTGTTGAAAGCTGTTATGAAAACAGTAAAGGAATTGAAATCACCAGTTATTTTAGAAATGAGTCCAGATGAATTCAATTTCGTTGGATATGCTCAAATTCAAGCAATGATTTATGAAGCAAGTCAAACAGACGTTCCTGTATGTATTCACTTAGATCATGGTGATTCTTATGAAACAGTTGTACGTGCAATTCAAGCAGGTATGACTTCCGTTATGATTGATGCATCAAAGCTTCCTTATGAAGAAAATGTTGCGATTACTAAGAAAGTTGTTGAAACAGCGCATATTGCAGGTGTTTCTGTTGAATCTGAATTAGGTACAATTGGTACAACTGGAAACTCTATTGAAGGTGGAACCGAAGGTGTTATTTATACAGTTCCAGAAGAAGCAAAACAATTTATTGAAGATACTGGAATTGACACATTCGCTTGTGCTATCGGTACAGCGCATGGTATTTATCCAAAAGATATGAAACCAAAATTACGTATTGATATCTTACAAGATATTACGAAACAAGTTTCTGTACCTTTGGTATTGCATGGAGGATCTTCAAATAAAGATGAAGAAATCTCAGAAGCTGTTCAAAACGGAATTTGTAAAGTAAATATCTCAAGTGATATTAAAGTTGCATTCTATGAACAAGCCCGTAAAACATTGAATGAAAATCCAGGATATAGAGAACCATTAGAAATCTATCCTGCAGCTATGGAAGCTTGTGGAAAAGTTTGTGCAGAAAAAATTAAATTATTTAACTCACAAGACAAAGTAAAATATTATTACGAATAATTAAAAATAGCAGATACGAACAATAGAAAGAGGAAACATTTAGTTTCCTTTTTCTATAGAAGGGAGAAAAAATGAAATATGCAGTCGCAATTGATATCGGTGGAACCAATACACGTGTTGCCTTAGTCGATGAAGAATACAATATTGAACAAAGAGTGCAGTTTTCTACCGATACAGAAAATCCAAACGATACATTGAGTAAAATAAAAGAGACTATTTTAGATTTCCAAAAGGAAATTATAGGTGTTGGTATGTCTTGTCCAGGACCATTGGATTTGATTGAAGGGAAAATTCTAACAACCCCAAATTTACATGGGAAATGGCATGACTTATGCATTACAAAGGAGTTGGAAAGCTTAATTGATAAACCAGTCTATCTAGAAAATGATGCAAATTTAGCCGCTTTAGCTGAAGCGGTCATTGGAGAAGGAAAAGACTATAAGATTGTTCAATATTTAACGGTCTCAACTGGTTTAGGTGCAGGCTTAGTAATGAATAAAAAGATCTTCCAAGGAGCGCATGGTTTTGCGAATGAAGTAGCAAATATTTGTATGGAAAATAATGGTCCAAGTCATGGAAGCATTTATCCTGGAGGTATTGAAGCACTATCCAGTGGAACAGCGATTGAACAAAGAGCTTTAAAGGCTGGTTTACAGGTAAAGCATGCAGGAGAAGTCAATGATTTAGCTTTAAGTGGAAATGAAGAAGCGAAGAAGATCATGGATGAAGCGAAATTATACCTTGCGAATTTTATAGCTGGAATTCAAGCATTTATTGATCCAGAGATTGTCATTTTAGGTGGATCGGTTGCTCTAAAAATTCCTGGCTTTGTAGAAGAAGTTGAAGAGCTAGTAAAAAGCAAAGTATATCCTGTCGTTGTTCCATATGTTAAGTTAAGAAAATCAACTTTAAATGAAGATAGTGGACTATTAGGTGCAGCTTGTTTAGCATTTAATAATTAATAAAAGAAAGGTGTTTTTGTACAAGAGAATTGTTCTTTTGATATAAAAACATCTTTTAAATTGTTGAGAAATAAGAGTAAAATACAAGTATGAAAACACCTATCACCATTACAATCTCTCGTCAATTTGGAACGAATGGACGAGAAATCGGACGTATTTTAGCAGAAGAGCTAAATATTGCCTACTATAACAAAGAAATCATGTATCAAATCGCAAAGGATTTAAA
>CAVKAP010000091.1:0-4979 GCA_963654445.1 Segatella copri | reverse complement strand
ATTATATTTTGTAATCAAATCGCCGAGTTCTTCTTTTCCATCAAAGCTTGATGCATAAAGGGATATTTTACTTGGATTCTCATAATCAATCACACCCAGCTTATTCAAATTCGTTTCATAAATCGCATTGAGATTTTCATTATAGGTATTCATATAATTCATCAATTCCTCTTGCGACATCGTTGATAATTGCATTTTTTGTTCATCTGTTAGATCCGACATGGACATCTTTTCACCGGAAGAAAAATTTGTTCCGGTAAAGATATTGAGTTCTGGATTTGCTTTTTGTTCTTGGACAATTTGGGCATTTTTTGTTTGTTCCGAAACATATTTTTCCATATCCTTTGTATAGTAAATTCCACCCATCGTTGTTTTTGAAACCGTTGAATCCGATGGCTTAATAATACCAACCACATGGATTTCAGGACTATTTTGTAATACTTCCTTCACATAGCTTTCATTGTCACTTTGATCAATCCATAAACCATTGACCTTTTGATATAAATCACTATTTAAAACCAATTTAAAGTTCAAATTCAATAGTTCCTTTTTCGAATACGATTTTAAGCTTGTCTTTGAAATCTTATCTGTATTTCCATTTAAAATTTCATTGTAGTTTTTGACCAAGTCATCTTGATTCAATAGGCCTAAAGAATATAAAGCATAATCCGTTATTTCATTGTTTTCATCAACTTCTAAAACAACCTCATTGTACTTCTCTGGCCACTTTCCTTCTAACAATTGATATTCATCATTTCGAAGCTTTTTTGATTCCGGTAAGGATAGCCAAACCTCATCATTGGTCATTGCCGATGAATCCATAAATTGCGATTGAATATTCACCATATCGCTCATTCCCAATTTATCCAATAATCCATTTGGAGAAACCTGAACCAATCCTGAATCCGTATTTTCATTGTAGACCTGAAGATTTAAATTATAGTCATATTCAATTGCCTTAGCGACCTTTCGAATCTTCTTTCCATCCTTGCTTTCAATATAGGATTTAAAAGCTGAAAGATTATTTTTCTTTGAACTTGAAATCGATTCAAGTACATCTTCAATATAAGGACGAGAATAAATCTTGGAATCGGAATGTCCCTTGCTCTTTTTTCCCATTCCCATCATGGTACTCATTAAACTCGACATATCACTTGTATTGGATTGAATTTCTATAGGGTAGCTTGCCATCGTATCATTTTCCATATTATCAATATAGGATTGCATTCCATTTGATAAAGACATAATTAAAGCAATCCCAATAATTCCAATACTTCCCGCAAAGGAGGTCAAAAAGGTTCTCGCTTTTTTGGTCATTAAATTATTCAAGCTTAAAGTACAAGCCATTTTAAAAGACATACTTGGCTTTGTGAGTGAAGCATTTGAATTTTCTTGTTCTTCTACTTCATAAGGATTACTATCGCTTTGAACCTGTCCATCCTTTAAACGTATAATTCGATTCGAATATTGTTTTGCCAAATCCGGATTATGCGTAACCATAATAACCAATTTCTCTTGTGAAATTTCTTTCAAAATATCCATAATTTGAATACTTGTTTCACTATCTAAAGCACCAGTTGGTTCATCGGCTAAAATGATATCTGGATTATTCACTAAAGCACGGGCAATTGCTACTCTTTGCATCTGTCCACCGGACATTTGCGTTGGCTTTTTATGAATTTGATCCTCTAAGCCAACTTTTTTTAATGCTTCGATTGCTTTCTTTTCCCGTTCTGCTTTTCCAACACCGGTTAAAGTTAGCGCTAATTCAACATTGGATAAAACACTTTGATGCATAATCAAATTGTAGGATTGAAAGACAAAGCCAATCTGATGATTACGATAAGTATCCCAATCTTTATCATTGTAATCTTTTGTACTTTTCCCATTAATTAAAAGATCACCGGAAGTATAATGATCCAAACCTCCAATAATATTTAAAAAGGTTGTCTTACCACAGCCACTTTGACCTAGAATTGAAACAAATTCATTTTCTCGAAAGGACAAAGAAACATTTTTAAGAGCATGAACAATTTCATCTCCAGAATGATAATCTTTAATAATATTTTTGCATTGAAGCATAAAAAAACCTCCAAATTCACTTCATTACTTTCGAATCGTTTCTTGATACGCATAGATAGATTGATTTTTATTAAATAAATAAGAAATGGAACACACAATAAAAAATAGATATAAGTATTGAGATCCAAACATTTCTAAACCAACCGCAATCGGTGCTAAAAAGGTATTCGTTCCAGCACCAAAGACTGCCACAAAGCCTAGTGCTGCACCCAATGGTAAAGGTAAGCCTAAAAGACTTGCTAGAACACAGCCTAAGCTTGCACCAATAGAAAATAAAGGCATAACCTCTCCACCTTGAAAGCCCGCCGATAAACAAACACAAGTTAATAGCATTTTTAATAACCAATCCCACATATAAATTGTCTTACCTTCCATCGCATATGAAATTAAATTCGAACCCAATCCACAATAACGTCCACCGAAAAGAAAAAGACAGATGGCAATTCCAATTCCCATTAAAAAGATCCGATGATAAGGCGTCTTAAAATAGACACGAGATAAGAAGCGACTTTCAGCTAAAACTAAGGTAAAAAGCTGTCCAACCAATCCAAACACAATGCCCATACAAGCAATTTTTAAGACAAAAGGAACCGATAAATTCCATGTCGTCACAAATAGAAATTTTTCATGGGCAACACCAAAATATTCACTCACTTCATAAGATGTAAAGGCAGCTACAAAGGCTGGACATAAGCTCATATAATTGATAGCTCCGGCAACCAAGACCTCAAGAGCAAAGAAAACAGCGGTAATTGGTGTTCCAAATAAACCAGCAAAGCCTGCAGCAATTCCGGTCACAATATAAATTTTATCAGAATCGTCGAATTTCATATAACGTCCAAAGAAATGCGAGACATCAGCTCCAATTTGAACTGCTACCCCTTCTCTTCCGACTGAACAACCAGCAAAATGACTGAGCCAAGTTGCAAAAATCATAAAAGGGACCATACGAACCGGAATACGATCTTCCTTACCTTGTTCTACCTTAAAAACTAAACCGATGCCCTCACTACTGTTTTTCCCCCAATGAATAAAAACATACGCAATCAATAATCCAACAAAAGGAATAAGTGGTAATAAAAGCAATTCCTTCCCTTTTCGAAATTCAAAAATCCAAGTTAAACCTTGACAATAAACGGCTTCTACAGCACCGACAAAGCACCCTATAATTAATCCCATAATACAAAAATTAGCAATTTTTTTAATAATTCCAAAATTATATTTTAATGAGTACATATCAAACTCTCCATCCGTTTGTATCATAACATATTCATTTCACAAATTTAGAAGTGATTTTACTTATTCGATCATCTTTTTTAATATACTAACTTTAATATACTAACAAAACATAACTTTATAAGAACCTTCAAACATATTAAAAGCGACTCTGTGGTCGCTAATCAATTACTATAAATCTGTACAAAGCTTGAATGTTTTTCACTTACCTTATCGTTCTTAGTTATCATCTTCAGATATTGCATATAACATATCAATGTCCTACTCATTCTTAGTTAACAATAATTCCTCTTTCCATATCCTTTTGTTTCTGAATACGATAATTCTTTGTATATTGATTGAATCTTTTAGAAGCGTATTTCTTCATGAATTCTTCTAAACAATCATCACTCTCATCATTTAAAAATTTATTCACTAATATCTTTTCTTCTTTTTCGTACCAATCTGGAATATCATACCAATCTCGAGAATCGTACCATTCCATTGAATCATCATCCATTCTCATATTCCCTCCTCGAAAATCTAAATTTCCTTTTGTTAACTTAACTTCATTATCTAAAATCACTGGTTTAATAGAGTATACAAATTATTACTTCAATCTTTTTATACAAAGATTTAATCATGATAAACAATCAGATATAAAATCAAAAATAGACTTTCCAAATTACTTGTTTAGCACTTTTTAGGCAAAACACTATTTTCATAATCTCTTGTGATTTCACCAGTATTTACATCAACGTAAACGGTAGCACGATAGTCGAACGGTGCATCCTTAATGACTTTTAATCCGTCCATAATGCAATGCATCCCAGTCTCATTAGTTAAAAGTGTGTAAATATATTTGTCCTCTTCGAAGCCCCACATATCGCAGCAAATATCTTCTCTTGCATGGATGTAATTCATAGCCATACATATCTACACATTCATTCAGCGCTATTTTCATCAATTCTTTTTCTGATAACATATTTAATTTCCTCTAAAAATATCTTATAAATATTCCCATAAACATTCAATCATAATCCCGCTATTTAAAACGATTAAGATTTTATAATACTTTCCTGGAACATAAATCAGCAATTAATCGATCTCATCATTGAATTTTATTCTGTTACTTGATTTACATTTTCTCTCGTATCCATCAATATGAAGCAGTGCAAGGTCTGATATAAAGTAGAGATAGCAGAACAAACAATATCGCTTCCCTTTGGTGCATAGTTTGCATGACCTTGTACTGTAATCACACTCGAGTCTTCTCTTTCTCTAACATGAATCTTTATCATGATTCTCACCAAGCTTCATTGCTCTTTCAAGAAGCTCATCTGAAGCATCCTTTTTAAAGAGCTCGTCCTTTCCCTTTTTCATAAAATAAAGGAAGCAGACAAGTGTTAATACAATCTCAGCAATCCAAGGAAGTAAGATGATAATCCAAGGAACGCTATTCAATTGTCCGCATAATTTCAATGTCACTAAGATAAACCCCGCAATCGTACAAGGTCCTATACTTGTATTTTTCATGTTTCCCTCCTATATACAGTCCGTTGATTTAAAAGCTTCGAACAGCTTCTAGTGTATCTGAATCGTTGTTTGCCTCCCGTTCATAGCTTTTTAGCTCTGGTTCGTAATATTTATGAACGGTAATATCTTCTCTTCTTTGCTTTATG
>CAVKAP010000090.1:0-5204 GCA_963654445.1 Segatella copri | reverse complement strand
CTGTTTTAATCGAAATAAGACTAATCGCATATCTTCCCATAGCTCCGATTGCTCCGCCTAATGCCACAAATATAAAACTCATTTTTTATCCCTTTCTTTCAAAACTATCTCTATTCACGAATTATTATCCGCTATATGCAAGAAAATTTTAATCTGTCCATTTACAGATTTCAAATTTATCATTAACAATTTACCTTCTCCCATAGCTTAAGCAAGAGTCTTTCTCATTTGTTTTTGGTAAAGAAGTATGAAAAAAAAACTTCGAAATATGCAATGTACTTCGAAGTTTTGGGGGTCTTTTTGTGGTCCTAAATTGCATTTTTGCGTCTTTTTTATGTAAATTAGAGCCGATTTTTAAAAGCTTAAGTTTTTAATATGCTTTATATAAAGCATATTACATGGTCTCCAACACCTGATTTCCCTATTTATTTTTCATATGAGGGAATAATAAGACTTCACGAATGGTTGATTGATCTGTCAACAACATCACAAAACGGTCAATTCCAAGTCCTACACCACCAGTTGGAGGCATACCATATTCTAAAGCTTCTACATAATCTGTATCCACTTCATTGGCTTCATCATCACCTAGTTCACGTAATTCCAATTGTTTTTCAAAACGTTCTCTTTGATCAATTGGATCATTTAATTCAGAGAATGCATTCGCATATTCATGTCCACAAATGAACAATTCATAACGATCTGTAAAACGAGGATCCTCACTGTTCTTTTTTGCTAATGGACTAATTTCAATTGGATATTCATAAACAAAGGTTGGTTGTTCGATGGTTTCTTCCACATATTTATCAAAGAATAAAGAAATGATGTGTCCTACTGAATTATGTTTCTTTTCTAATTCAATGCCATGCTCTTTAGCAAGTGCACAAGCTTGTTCAAAGCTCATTTCTTCTTTGAAATCAATTCCTGTCTTTTCTTTGATTGCTTCACACATGGTAACTCTTTTAAATGGTTGTCCTAAGTGAAGCTCACATCCTTGATAAGTAATATCGGTTGTTCCTAAAACCTTACTTGAAACCGATTTAAACATCCCTTCAATTAAATCCATCATGCCATGTAAGTCACTATAAGCAACATAGGCTTCAACGGTTGTAAATTCAGGGTTATGAGTTGCATCCATTCCTTCATTACGGAATAAACGACCAATTTCATAAACACCTTCTAAACCACCAACAATTAAACGCTTTAAAGGCAATTCGGTTGCGATACGTAAATAGAAATCCATATCTAAGGTATTGTGATGTGTTACGAAAGGACGTGCTGCTGCCCCACCTAAAATTGGTTGTAAAACAGGCGTTTCAACTTCCATCAAGCCTTGTCCATCTAAGTATTCTTGAATGGCACGAATGATTCTTGGACGAGTTAAAGCAACCTTTTTTGCTTCTGGGTTCATAATTAAATCAACATAGCGACGACGGAAACGCTCTTCTGTATCGGTTAAACCATGGAATTTTTCAGGTAGTGGACGTAAAGCCTTTGATAAATGGGTATATTTCATGGCACGAATCGATAATTGTCCATGATCGGTTTTCATAACTAAACCTTCAATTCCAACAATATCTCCAATGTCATTTTTCTTAAAGATTTCATATTGATCATCGCCTAATACATCCTTACGGCAATAAATTTGAATATCTCCACTAACATCTTGAAGATTCATAAAGCCAGCCTTTCCTTGACGACGTTTACGCATGATTCTTCCGGCAATGGTTACATGAACATCCTTTTCTTCTAATTCTTCTTTTGTATAGCCATCATATTCTTTCGTGATTTCACCACATTTGGCATCTCTTTTAAAAGCTTGTCCAAACGGATCAATACCCATATCAATTAAGTCTTGCATCTTGTCACGACGGACTTTTTCTTGTTGCGTTAATTTTTGTTTCATATCTTTCTCCTTTTCATAAAAAAACACGAACATTCTCCCAAGGGACGAAATGTTCGTGGTACCACCCTATTTTATCTTTTTAAACAAAAGACCTCTTCTTCCTTTAATGCAGGAAATACAAATAGCTCCCAGTTTTTATTCCTTTAAAGGTTAACAGCTGATTTGCACCACCATCAGTTCTCTTATGTCTTCCTAAAAAGTACTCGTCTGTTCAACGCCTTAACGAAAGTATCTTATAAAATTATAGGCCTTTTGTCAATTGATTTAATTGCTCTAAAGGGATTGGTCCTTCCCTTAAAATCTTCAGTTCAGTTTGGGTACAATCAACAATCGTACTTGCTTGCATTTGCTTACATTTCCCTTGAATAATCCCATCAATATTTGGCAAATTCTCTTGTGCTTCTTTTTGGCTAATAGCCGCTGGCCTTCCAGAAACATTGGCACTTGATACACATAAGGCTTGGTTCAATTCTTCGATAATAGATAGGATAAATGGTTCATCCGGAATTCTTACAGCTACTGTTTTCATTCCATTGGTAAATCCTAGATTTAAGTCATCTTGAACAGGCAATATTAAGGTAAGTGGACCTGGTAAAAAGCTATCTACAATCTTTTCCGTACGACCATCCACCTTCGCAATCCTTTTCATTTGTTCGATATTGGCAACCATCATGGGAATGGCTTTGTTTTCAGGTCGGTGCTTGGCATGCTTTAAACGGTTGAGATCTTCAATCTCTCCATATAAAACACCAACACCATAAACTGTATCGGTAGGAATTGCTAAAACCTTATGATTTTTAAATGCTTCAACAATTTCTTCTTTTTGATTTTGTGTATAAATTTCCATAAGCACCTCCTATATTACATCCTTTATTTTATGTTAAAATACAGAATAGAAAAGAGGAAATTTATGTTTGATTCAACAATTGCTGCCATATCTACGGCTTTAAGTCCAGGAGCCATCTCCATCGTACGAATATCTGGAGATCAAGCCATATCCATTGTTCAAAAAATCTTTGATCGAAATATTCTCGATGCAAAAAGTCATACCATTCATTATGGACACATCATCGATCAAGGAAAGGTCATTGATGAAGTCCTTGTCTCTGTTTTTCGAGCACCAAAAACCTATACAACCGAAGATATTGTTGAAATCAATTGCCATGGTGGTGTTTATATCACCCGAAAGGTTTTAACTTGTCTATTAAGTCATGGCGCGCAAATGGCCAAGCCTGGTGAATTTACACAACGTGCTTTTTATCATGGACGAATTGATCTTTCACAAGCTGAAGCCGTCGAAGACATGATTGAAGCCAGCAATGATACAGCTAGTCAATTAGCCATTCAAGGGATTCAAGGCAGTGTTAAAAAGCTATTAGAGCCTTTAATTGAAGATCTTTTAAATATCATCGCCCAAATTGAAGTCAATATTGATTATCCCGAATATGAAGATGTGGAACAATTAACCAATGAACATCTTTTACCTATGGTCAATCAATGGTTAGTCCGTTTAGATGAAATTCTAAATCGAGCCCAATGTGGACAATTGGCAAAAAAAGGAATTGATACCGTCTTAATCGGTCGACCAAATGTTGGAAAAAGCTCCTTATTAAATGCCCTCTTAGAAGAAGATAAAGCCATTGTCACAGACATTGCCGGAACGACAAGAGATATTGTCGAAGGACAAATTCATATTGGTCCTGCACAATTTAATTTAATTGATACAGCCGGCTTACATGAATCCAAGGATGAAATTGAACAAATTGGAATTGAAAAATCACTTGAAAAGTTAAATCAAGCGCAACTCGTCATTCTTGTTCTTGATGGATCAAAGGATCTATGTGAAGAGGATAAAGAATTGATTGAAAAAACCAAGGATAAGAATCGTATCATTGTCTATAACAAAAAAGACATTGTCAAAGAAAAAGGAGATCAAATTTGGATCAGTGCTCAAAATAAAGAGATTGATGCCCTATTAGAAGCCATGAAAAAGCTTTACCAAGAGGATGTTTTACTAGAACAGCCATTACTCTCCAACGAAAGACAAATTGGTCTTTTAAACAATGCCAAAGAAAATATGTTGCAAGCCAAAGAAGCCATGATAATGGGCGTTGAACCGGATCTTGTAGAAATTGATATACAAGCTGCACACAATCATTTAAAAGAAATCCTAGGTGAAGTTCATCGTGATGATTTATTAGATACCTTATTCTCAAAATTTTGTTTAGGAAAGTAGGAAATTATATGACACAACTCGAAGAAAAAATTAAAACGTATTATACCTCTGGCTATAATTGCTCAGAAACTCTATTACATGCTTGTAATGACGTATACAAGCTTCAAATCAATGAAGATGACCTACGTCTTATGGCAGGCTTTGGTGGCGGTATGTTTATTGGAAGTACATGTGGAGCCTTAGTCGGTTGTATTGCCGCTTTATCTAAAATGTATTGTCCAACAAAGGCGCATGATAATATTTCAAGCTTGCGACCTATTATTGTAAAGCTCAATCAAAACTTTAAAAAGGAATTAGGCGCTTTAGATTGTGCCCATGTAAAGGCAGTTCACCACAGTAAAGAAGTCGGCTGCTTAAATACCTGCCTATTAGCTGGAAAAGCATTAGAAAAAACACTCGAAGAAATTCATGATTAAAAAAATCATACTCTGTCTCTTTCTTTTAACGGCTTGTAAAGAAAGTAGCATCGCCAATCCATGGATTGAATATTCTTCCATCACAGAAGCGAAAAAAGAAGCCTCCTTCTCTTTGCAAGAAATCCCAAATAAAATTGAAGGTGAATCTATTTCTTACATTGGTTTTTTGAAGGAAGAAACACTCTGGCAAATCACTTATGGAGATAATTCCTTTGTCCTTCGAAAAGGGAAAGGAAGCAAAGACATCTCTGGAGACTACAATGACTATGCCCTGAAATTCACCAAAAAGCTTCAAAATCAAAAGATTTTAGTTCAAGCAATCAACCACAATAAATCCAAAGATGCTTATAACCTAGCTACCTGGCATGATCAAAAATATGCTTATTCCATTTATAGTGAAAATGGCATGAGTCTAGAAACAATTGAAAATCTACTCATTCAAATGGAAAAAACATAAAAGTTGTAGAAATCCTTAAGTCAAAAGAAATTCTACAACTTTTTAATATCATATATAAATTTCATTGCTTATTCCGATAAATTGAAACACAATTTGAAATCCCCTTCATCACTTGGTTTAAGTCAAGTGGTTTAGCAAGATGTTCATTCATTCCAGCTTCTTTTGCTTTGATTCGATCTTCTACAAAGG
>CAVKAP010000089.1:0-5467 GCA_963654445.1 Segatella copri | reverse complement strand
GCGTTGAAATTTTTTTCAAAAGAATTTGCTTTTTTAAATCATGTCCTTTATAATCAAAAAGGACTCGGGAAGGGAGGTATGTCGGAATGCCAAAAGTAGTAGTAAAAGAGAACGAGCAATTGGATGACGCTTTAAGAAGATTTAAACGTCAGGTTTCTCGTAATGGAACCCTTGCTGAGGCACGTAAAAGAGAATTTTACGTTAAACCAGGTGTTCGCAGAAAATTAAAATCTGAAGCAGCACGTAAGGCACGTAGAGGTAAGAAATAATCTGCATTTAATGCAGATTTTTTTCTTTAGGAAGGAAGGTTTATGATCGAAATTGATTTATCAGATCATAGCTATGAAGATATTCAAACATTTACAGGGGAGCATGATGCAAATTTAGATGTCCTATCGAAGCATTATAAGGTTCCATTTGTTTTGCGTGGTTCTTCTTTAAAGTTTTATGAATGCAAAGAACATTCACAAATCATCGACTTAGTCAAACAAAGCTTTCAATTGATTGAAATTCAAAATCGCTTTACGCATCAGGATTTAATGTATTTGATTTCATTGGCCGATGCCAATCGCTTAAAGGATTTTAAAGCGGAGCAATTGCTTCCGATTGGGAAGACAAAGACAGGCAAGCTTATCTATCCTAAAACCTTAGGACAAGCTGAGTATTGCCAGGCTTTAAAAAACAATGAAATTATCTTTGCGACCGGAGTTGCCGGAACAGGAAAAACCTATCTTGCGGTTTGTTATGCGGTGGCTGCTCTAAAACGAAATGAAGTAAAAAAAATCATTCTAACTCGACCGGCTGTTGAAGCAGGGGAGTCCTTAGGCTTTTTACCAGGGGATATGAAAGAAAAGGTCGATCCTTATTTACGTCCATTGTATGATGCGCTCTATGATATGTTAGGGGTCGAATTGGTTGAGCGTTATATGGAAAAACAAATCATTGAAATAGCGCCTTTAGCCTTTATGCGTGGTCGTACCTTAAATGATGCGATGGTGATTTTAGATGAAGCACAAAATACCACTCAGGCTCAAATGAAAATGTTTTTAACGCGTATGGGAAAAAATACCAAGCTGATTATTAATGGGGATGTGACCCAAATTGATTTAGTAAAAAAACAAGAGTCGGGTTTACATCAGGCTTGTTCCATTTTAAAAAATATTCGTGGAATTGCGATGGTCGAATTTTCAAGTTTAGATGTGGTTCGTCATCCATTGGTACAAAAAATCATTGAAAGATACGCAAGCGTTGAAAATTAAAAGATCTATTGATATACTAGTAAAGAAATTTGGAAGGTGAAATTATGGGAAGACATTTTGAAGTTCGTGCAGCTGCTATGCAAAAAACAGCCAATGCGAAAGCAAAAGTATATTCAAGATATTCAAAAGAGATTTTGGTTGCCGCAAAAACTGGTGATCCAAATCCAGATATGAATCAAACATTAAAAAAAGCAATTGAACGTGCAAAGGCCAATGATGTGCCTGCAAACGTTATTAAACGTGCGATTGATAAAGCGAAATCAAGTGCGGATGAAAGCTTTAACTCAGCGCGTTATGAAGGCTTTGGAAATGCTGGTTCAACCATCATTATCGATTGTTTAACCGATAATGCCAATCGTACCATCAGTGATTTAAGAACATGCTTTAATAAAAGTCATGCGAAATTAGGTGTTGCGAATTCCGTATCCTTTGGATATGAGCATTTAGGTGTCATCGTTATTAAATATGAAGATGAAGATGCAATGATGGAAGCTTTATTGGAAGCAGATATCGCATTAAATGATATTGAAGTGGAAGATGGTTATATGACCATTACAACGGATCCTACGGTATTAGATGATGCCAAGGTGGTTATTGATCAATTGATTCCAGATTGTAAATATGAAGTCTTTGAAGATCGTATGGTTGCTAATGACACAGTAACCTTAGAAGGTGAAGATAAAGAATTATTTAAACGCCTTGTAACAATGTTAGATGATGTGGATGATGTCCAACAAGTCTATCATAATGTTGACAATTTAAATGATTAATCCAATGATGAAGAAGGAAATCTGAAAATATCGTAGAGAGAAACGGTATGGTGAAACGTTTCATATGGAAGGATTGATAGACACTTCGGAGGAGTCAGGTGATTAAGCTTGACCGTTGGTTGCGTTAAAACCTTAAGCGTTCAAGAGTTTCTTGAAAAGTAAGGTGGTACCGCGTTCTTAACGTCCTTATCGAAGGGCGTTTTTTATTTATAAGGAGGAAAAAGATGGCTTATAAAATTCCTAGAGGATGCCAGGATATTTTTAAAGATGCATCCTATCAATGGCAAAAATTAGAAAACACATTACGTTCGATTTGTGAGTTGTACAATTATGATGAAATTCGTACACCAATCTTTGAAAATACCAATGTATTTAAAAGAGAAAATGATTCCAGTGATATGGTCAATAAAGAAATGTATACCTTTCAATTGGAAAACTCAAAAACCTCTTTAACTATTCGTCCAGAAGGAACTGCAGGGGTCGTACGAAGCTTTGTAGAAAATAAAATGTATGCGAGTCCTGATTTACCTGTAAAACAATATTATATGGGACCAATGGCTCGTCATGAACGTCCACAAAAAGGACGTCTAAGAATCTTTAACCAATTTGGGGTTGAAGCCTTAGGTGAAAAAAGTCCATATGTTGATGTAGAGACCATTGTATTAGCTTATACGATTTTATGTACCGTTGGTTTAAAGGATATTAAGGTTTGTATTAATACCTTAGGAGATGACCAAAGTCGAAGTGCTTACCGTAGTGCTTTAAAAGAATATTTTAAACCGTACTATGATGATTTATGTTCCGATTGTAAACGTCGTTATGAACAAAATCCATTACGTATTTTAGATTGTAAGATCGATCATGATATGGATTGTATGAAGCATGCACCAAGCATGTCGGATTACTTAAATGAAGAAAGTAAAGATTATTTTAATACAGTTTTATCTTTATTAGATGCCTTAGAAATTCCATATGAAGTCGATGATAAGTTGGTTCGTGGATTGGATTACTATACGCATACTGTCTTTGAAATTGTTTCCTTAAATAAAGAAATGGGTGCGCAATCAACCGTCTTAGCCGGTGGTCGTTATGATGGCTTAATTTCTTATTTTGGTGGACCTGAAGGTATGAGTGGAATCGGATGGGCCTTAGGAATGGAACGTTTATTGATTGCCCTTGAAGCTGAAAATGGACCATTAGCCGAAAAACCAGGCTTAGATGCATATGTGATGTGTCTAGATGAAGAGGCGAAAACCTATGCCTTCCAGGTTCTTACAAAATTAAGAGCCTATGGCTTTAAATCGGAAATGGATATGATGTCTCGTTCCTTTAAGGGGCAATTTAAAGCCGTGGATCGTGCAAAATCAAAGACGGCTTTATTGATTGGATCAACTGAAAAAGAAGGAAAGACTGTCACAGTGAAAAATTTAGCAAAAAGAGAACAGGAAAGTGTTGCATATGATGATTTAATTTCCTATTTAGACACTTTATTTGAGGAGGAATAAGATGTTACGTAGCATTGAAAATGGAAAGTTAAGATTAGACCATGTCAATCAAGAGGTAGAGCTTGTTGGGTGGGTTGCCAAAAAAAGAAACTTTGGACAGCTTGTCTTTATTGATTTACGCGATCGTACCGGAATTTGTCAATTGGTTTTTGATGAATCCTTTTCAGAACAAACTAAGGATATTCGAAATGAATATGTCATTCATTGTAAAGGAACCGTTTTAGAAAGAAAGGATGCCAATCCGGATTTAGCTACTGGTCAAGTTGAAGTCAAGGTCAGTGAAGTTGAAATTATTAATGATGCGCAAACAACACCATTAATTATTGCGGATGAAACCGATGCTCTAGAAGATACACGTATGCAATATCGTTATTTGGACTTACGTCGTCCAATCATGCAAAAACGATTAATGATGCGTCATAAAATCACTCGAAGCATGCGTGAATATTTAGATGGACAAGACTTTATTGAAGTGGAAACACCAATGTTAGGAAAGTCTACACCAGAAGGTGCTCGTGATTACCTAGTTCCAAGTCGTGTACATCCAGGTTCTTTCTATGCCTTACCACAATCCCCTCAATTGTATAAACAATTGTTGATGATTTCAGGCTTTGAACGCTATTATCAATTTGCCCGTTGCTTCCGTGATGAGGACTTACGTGCTGACAGACAAACCGACTTTACCCAGGTTGATATTGAAACTTCATTTTTAAGTGAAGTAGAAATTCAAACCATGATGGAAGAAATGATGGTTAAATTGATGAAGGAAGTTAAAGGCATTGATATTCAAGCGCCTTTCAAACGTTTAACCTATGATCAAGCCATGAATTTATATGGATCCGATAAACCAGATGATCGCTTTGGTATGGAATTACAAGAGTTAACCGATGTCTTTAAAGATACCGAATTTAAGGTCTTTAAATCTTGTATTGAAGCCAATGGTTCGATTAAAGCCATCGTTGTAGAAAACTTTGCGGAAGGTCTATCACGTAAAAAACAAGATGCGTATACCAATCTTGCAAAGAAAAATGGTGCTAAAGGCTTAGTGATTCTAAAAGCCAAGGATCAAGAATTAACAGGTTCAGCTCGTAAGTTCTTAAGTGATGATGAAGTAAAAGCTTTATACGAAACATTAAGCTTAAAGGATAATGATGCTCTCTTTCTTGTCAGTGATGCATGGAATCGTACATGTACAGTCTTAGGTGCATTACGTAATGAAATTGCATCTGAATTAGGCTTAAAGAAAAAGAATGAATTCTCTTTCTTATGGATAACGGATTTCCCAATGTTTGAATGGTCTGAACAAGAAGGACGCTTTACCGCTTGTCACCATCCATTTACTCAACCAAAGGAAGAAGATATTCCTTTATTAGATAGCGACATTGCTTCAGTAAAAGCCAATGCCTATGACATTATCTTAAATGGTTATGAATTAGGTGGTGGAAGTCTTCGTATCTATGACAATCAGCTTCAAAAGAAGATTTTTGAAATCCTAGGCTTTACAGACGAAGAAATTCAAGCGAAGTTTGGTTTCTTTATTGATGCCTTTAAATATGGAACACCACCTCATGGCGGATTGGCTTTTGGACTTGATCGTATTGCGATGATTTTAGCCGAAACGGATTCAATTCGTGATGTCATCGCATTCCCTAAAAATGCCAGTGCATCGGATCCTATGAGTAAGGCTCCATCTGAGGTTGATCCAAAACAATTAGAGGAATTAGGAATCACAATTAATAATATTGAAGAATAAGGCGTATTTTACGCCTTTTTGTTTGTATAAAAGGAAGTTTCGTTCTATAATCGAGTTATGTTGAAATAACTTTTAGGGAGAGGAAAATATGAAATCAAATCAAATGAAAAAAGTTTTGATGGCAAGCTTAGGTGGAATTACTGCAACAGCAACGGCAATTCCTTCTATGATGCCTGTATT
>CAVKAP010000088.1:0-5521 GCA_963654445.1 Segatella copri | reverse complement strand
AAGATTTTTCTTTTTTTGTGTAAAAGACTCTTGCTCTAAAGCTAGGTTTAGGGTTTAAGCTGCAAGTAGATGGAGGAACATTATGAAATATAATACGAAGGAAGAATTTGAAAAGAAAAATGTATTTGGAACCGGAGAAGAAAATATTGCTTACGCAAAGTATTTTATCGGTGATTCATTTTTGAATCCTTTAACCGATCCAAAGAAGGGACTTTTTGCAGCCAATGTCAGCTTTGAGCCAGGTTGTCGAAACAATTGGCATATTCATCATGCGACTAGTGGCGGTGGTCAATTGTTAATTTGTACAGCTGGAGAAGGCTGGTATCAAGAAGAAGGAAAAGAAGCCATTTCACTTCAAGAAGGAAGTGTCATTCTCATTCCATCCAATGTGAAGCATTGGCATGGAGCAAAAAGAGACAGCTGGTTTTCACATATTACTGTAGAGGTGCCTGGTCAAGATTGCCAAAACGAATGGTGTGAAGCTGTTTCGGATCAAGAATATAACACATTATAAGGAGGGCGTTATGAAAAAAATTGTACAAACGGCAGGAAGAGAGGCTCTAGAAGAATTTGCACCGGACTTTGCCCACTTTAATGATGATATTCTCTTTGGAGAAAATTGGAATAATACCGATATTGATCTAAAAACAAGATCCATTATTACGGTCGTAGCCTTAATGGCGCAAGGAATTACAGACTCCTCATTGAAGTATCATCTTCAAAACGCCAAGGACCATGGTGTTAGTCAAAAAGAAATAGCTGCCATCATTACGCATGTTGCCTTTTATGCTGGTTGGCCAAAGGCATGGGCTGTTTTTAATCTGTCCAAGGAAGTATGGGCAGATAAATAAAGCTATTCATCCATTTTGGATATTTTAAAGGTGTTTTTATGAAAGGAAATTAAGCCTTCTTTTTGCATACGCCCTAATTCTTTAGAAAGAGCTGTTCGATCGACATTTAAATAGTCGGCCATTTCCTTTCGATTAAAAGGAATCTGGAAAATATAGGCATTCTTTTGTTTTGAAAGACTCGATAAATAGGTGATAACACGCTCACGAATCGATTTTGCACTGGTACAAAAAATACGTTGGGAAAGAAGAAGGTTCTTTTGTGCAGATATTTCTAACAAATTCTCTTTGATTTTTAAAGACCATTCTTTTTGTTTAAAATTCTTTTGATTTAAAGTTTCTAAATCAAGGAATAAAACACGACTATCACTATGCGCTATCGCATCCACTCTTAAGGGGATATGACAAAGGGCATAGGTTTCCGCAAAGACATGGCCTACTTCAATTGAAGCAAGAACACTTCGATTTTCCCATAAATCAAAGCTTTCAATGCGAATACAGCCTTCTAAGACAAGGGCAATTTCATGGGTGAAATCCCCCGTATGAAAAATGCTTTCCCCCTTTTGAAAGGTTTTGGTATGAATACAGCCTTGTTTTTTCATTTCATTGATTTCATCTTCGCTTATATTTTGAAATAAAAGAGTAGAGTTTAATTTCATATTGAACACTTTCGTGGTTATAACCACGATCCTTTTTTTCTATTCTATTATACTTATCCTGTAAGTACAAAAATATTGCATCGGAGGATAGTAGAATGATTCGAAAAATTATACAAATTGATGAAGAGAAATGTAATGGCTGTGGAGCCTGTGCACATGCCTGTCATGAAGCAGCGATTGAAATGGTTAATGGAAAAGCAAAGTTAATTCGTGATGATTATTGTGATGGTATGGGGGATTGTCTACCAGAATGTCCAACGGGAGCCATTTCATTTATTGAACGAGAAGCGTTACCATACGATGAAAAAGCGGTTTTAGAAAATAAAGAAAAACAAAAGGGAGGTTTTTCTTGTCCAGGACATGCTGTCCATCAATTCTTTAGAGAAGAAAAGGAAGAACAAGTTCAAAAGAAAGATATACCATCGCAATTGACCTCATGGCCAATCCAAATTAAGCTAGCACCCATCAATGCCCCTTATTTTAATGGCGCAAAACTATTAATTGCAGCAGATTGTACAGCCTATGCCTACGCCAATTTCCACCAAGAATTTATGCGTGGAAAGGTAACATTAATTGGCTGTCCAAAATTAGATGATGTGGATTACAGTCAAAAGCTATGTGAAATCATTCGTCAAAATGATATTCAAAGTGTCACCATTGTTCGTATGGAGGTACCATGCTGCGGTGGTTTACAACAAGCTACCATTCGTGCTTTAAAAGAAAGTGGAAAGTTCATTCCTTGGCAAGTGATTACCCTTTCCATTGATGGAAAGATTTTAGAGGATTAAAAAAGGGAGGCAAATTTTGCCTCCTTTTAAGAATTACTTTGTGTAACAGTAAGTCCTAGATGATCATTACTTTTAGCAGAAACATTGCCATTTTCATACGTTAAAGTAATTTTATGTTTTTTACCATCTTGGTCTTTGATTACGAATTTGTACTTTCCATCTTTATTTAATGTAACCTTTAAGCCATCTTCACTGGTGCTTCCATTTACAGTTCCATCTGGAATTTTTACCATTTCATAAGATGTTACGCCATCAGCCTTGATGGTATATGTATTTTCTTTTGAACATCCAACGAAAATTAAGCCCATTGTAAAGATTAAAGTACAGCTAAAGATGAGTTTCAAAAGTTTTGTTTTCATTGTTTTTCTCCTTTATTTAAATCATTAAGTATTTCTTTTCTTACTTATTATATATCATAAAAATTAAACGAATTCAATAAGAAGTTATCGAAAAACAATAAAAGTGTATTATATTTTACAATCAAAATGACTTTGTGAAAAAAATCTAGTAGTCAACTTGATTTCTTTTTATATATAATAGATGGGTGTTTTAAAAGGAAGGGAGTAATATGATTCAGTTTTTTAAAAACAATATTGAAGCAAATAAAAAGGTAAGAGGGATTGAAATTGTCCTTTTATGCTTACTGTGTGTGAGTGCTTGTATATCTATTTTTATGGGTATGAGCAAGCTGCATTCTAATATGGGCCAGGTTCATTATTTGAATACGATTGAAATGCAACGTGATTTTGATCAAGAGGATTATGATTCAGATAGCATGGTTTGTGATGTAACGTATCAAAAGGGTGATCAAAAGATGGTTATTTCATATTCCTATGATGATTATGTAAAGCTCAAAGGAAAAAAGATTACGGCCTATGCCTTTGAAAGTGAAAATGGGACAAAGCTTTATTTTGATCATCAAAATGTAAAAAAACAAGAAATGAAGGAATCCTATAAGGAAGTGATGGCAGAAAAAACAATGCCTTTGTTTAACTTTGGGAATGCGGCCTTTATTTTAGTTTTATCCTTATTAATTATGATGCTGTTCTCAAAGCAGTTTACAACCTATGAGAAATCTTGGTTTATGAGCATCATGGTTCTAGCAACAATCTTCTCGGTTCTATTTCCAGAAGAGAGTGCCAATGGTGTCAATGGAATCATTATCATGCTGCTGTATCTATTGGATACGTTCTTTAATATCTTATGTGAGCTATTGATTTCCAAGCAATCGAGGTACAATTTCTTGGTTTCTGTTGCGGTAGAAATTATTGAAATTGCGATTTGTGTGGTCTTGATGTATCGTTTTGCGACTATGGCAACAACCTTATTCTTCTGGTTACCAATTGATATTATCAGTTATATTAACTGGTCGAAGCATAAGGATGATGATGAAGAAGAATTAACGATGGTTCGTCGTTTAAAGGGCTATCAAGAAGTATTGGTTATTTTGGGAATTATTATCTGGACCATTGTTGTTGGTTATTTGTTGAGTGGACTGGATATCGCAACGGATTTCTACAATAATAAATCCCTTGAAACCGTAATTACTTATATTGATGCTTGTGCATCTGCGGTTGGTGTTGCGAATGGTTTATTTATCTTTTTCCGTCTACGTGAACAATGGATTGCGTGGTATATCTGTGCTTTTTTAGAAGCAGTTATCAATATTATGTCAGGACAATTTGTTCTATTGATTTTAAAGCTTGGTTATTTCACCAATACAACCTATGGCTATATCAAATGGAGCAAATACATCAAAACCCATCAAGAGAAGAAGAAATCAATCTTTTAATAGAACTTGAGGGAAGCTAATAAAACTGATACAATAATTCAAGAATTGTGAATAGAAATAGGAGTGATAAATATGGCAATTGCAGCAGGTGATTTTAAAACAGGATTAACTTTAATTGTAGATGGTGACCCATGGGTTGTTTTAGATTTTCAACATGTAAAACCAGGTAAAGGTGCAGCCATTCTTAAAACTAAAATGAGAAACCTTAAAACAGGTTCAACACAAGAAAGAAACTTTAATGCGAATACAAAATTTGAACAAGCAAATATTCAAAAGAAAACTTGTCAATATTCTTATTCTGCAGATGCAACGTATTATTTTATGGATTTAGAAACCTATGATACGTATGAATTATCAGAAGAACAAATCGGATTCAATAAATACTTTATCGTAGAAGGAGAAGAAGCAAACTTAATGTTCTTTGATGGCATGTTGCTTGCGATTTCTGTTCCTGAAAAGGTTGAATTAACCGTTGCACAAACAGATCCTGCAATTAAGGGAGCTCCATCCAATCAAACAAAGGATGCAGTGACAGATACAGGTCTTGCATTACGTGTTCCTCAATTTATTGAACAAGGTGAAAAAATCATCGTCTTTACAGCAGACGGAAAATATGATGGAAGAGCTTAATCAGCTCTTTTTTTCAGCGTATGAATCAGATTGTATTAATTACAGGTGCAGCCAAGGGGATTGGAAAGGCAATTGCTTTTGAATTGGCTAAGAATCATTATGATATCGTAATCAATTACCGAAGCTCACATCAAGAAGCAGAAAAGGTAAAGGAAAGTATTGTTTCAAGCTATGATGTACGATGCATGACCATTCAAGCCGATGTTTCAAAAGAGGATCAGGTTGAAGAAATGTTTACATTGGTAGAAAAGGAATGGGGCAGTGTGGATGTTCTCATTAACAATGCAGCCATTGATTTATCTAACCTTTTTCACTTAAAAACAGCCGATGAATTTCGAAAGACCATGGATGTGAATGTGGTTGGAGCTTTTAATTGTGCCAAACGTGCTGCTTCAAAGATGTTAGAAAAGGAATATGGACGAATTGTTAATATTGCTTCAACCAATGGAATGAATACCTATTATCCGATGTGTATTGATTATGATGCATCCAAAGCTGCTTTGATTTCAATGACCCATAATCTTGCCTTTGAATATGGACCGTATATTCATGTCAATGCGATTGCTCCTGGCTTCATTGGAACCGAAAGTGAATTAGAGGGCTATGATGAACAATTCTTGAAAGAGGAAGAAGAAAAAATCATGCTGAAGCGCTATGGCAAGCCAGAAGAGGTAGCGTACTTAGTTAAGTTTTTGATTAGTGATGAGGCCAATTACATCAATAATTCCATTTTACGTATTGATGGCGGACAAATAGGAAGCATATAAAAATAAGAAGTGAAGATCACTTCTTATTTTTTTATAT
>CAVKAP010000087.1:0-5725 GCA_963654445.1 Segatella copri | reverse complement strand
ACGTTTTAATATCAATGAAAAAGAATGACAATTTCCTGTCATTCTTTTTTGTTATCAAAATCTAATACTTCTAATTCGGTATAGATTTTAAATACTACTGTTTTTACGATATTAGCCATTAAGGCTTGTTCCTTTGATGGATTTTTTAAGAAATATTCTTCTTTGATTAATCCATATTCCATGATTTGATGGAGATAGTGATCAAAACAAGAGCTAAAGGAATCATAGACTAATGAAATTGATGGTGCATCCATAGCTTGTTGAATCTCTATAAAACGGGTGATTTCAGCTAATGAAAAACAACGCTTTAAAATACTAACGGCAATTAAGAAAGCTAAATGATATTGCTTATAATGCTTTTTTATTGGAGGGTGAACCAAGCTATTCTTTACATAGTTATTGACCATATTGGAGGTAATGACCTTATCCTTTTTATCTTCTTCAAAATATAAATCATTGAGACGATCATTGATAAAAAAAATCACTTGGTCCATATATATTTCAAAATCAGGGAGATCATTCCATTTTGGGCATTCAAATTGCTTTAATTTTTCTAAGTACATTTCTTTATTCATAACAAAAAAATAACATAATTTCACAAACTTTACAAGATGGTTTTATAAACTAGATATATTGACTTAAGATACGAAGTGTTTTAGAATTTAAGAAGTAGGAGACAAAACGATGATTAAAATAATAACAGATTCAGCAAGTCAATTAAGTCGTAAACAAGCGAGTGATATTGGTGTAGAAATTAGTCCTTTGATTGTGAATATCAATCAAAAGAGCTATAAGGATTATGATGAAATTACTGATGTACAATTAATACAAATGATTCGAGATGGAGGGATTCCATCCAGTAGTCAACCTTCGATTGGAGAAAAAACGGATTTATATAACCAATGCTTGAAGGAAGGCTATGAAATTATTGATATTACACTTGCCGATGGATTAAGTGGAACCTATCAATCAGCTTTGATTGCCAAGGATTCTTGTGATGATCCTTCAAAGGTAACGGTCTTTAATTCAAAAACCTTGTGTGTGCCTCAATATGTTTTAGTACATAAAGCAAGTCAAATGGCTAAAAACAATGCATCCAAGGAAGAAATCTTAGCCATGCTTGAAGCAAGCTGTGCTAGTACATTTAATTTTATGATTCCAATTGATTTTGACTTTTTAGTAAGAGGTGGACGTACTTCAAATGCATCAGCCTTTTTAGGTGGTTTATTAAAATTGATTCCAATTGTGAAAGGAAATGAGAATGCTACGCGTCTTGAAAAATTTGCGGTCTGTCGAACATATAAAAAAGCCTTTAATCAAATCTTTGATGATTTTGATAAAAACGGCTTCAATGAAGACTATACGATTTGTTTGGCCCATGCGATGAATGAAGAGCTATTAGAAAAATTATTGGCAACGGCTAAGAAAAGATATCCAAATAATAAAGTGATTTCTTTACCGTTAGCACCTTCTTTAATCACACAAGGTGGTCCTGGTTGTATCGCCATTCAAGCCATCTGTATTAAAGAAGCCTAAACTATGGTAAAATAAATTTAGATTCTAAGGAGGAATAATTATGTATTCAAATTATTCAGAAATTAAAAGTAATACGATTAAAAATAAATTAACAAAGTCCTTTGCGTGGATGTTTATGGGACTCTTGTTAACAGGTATTGTTGGGACCGTAAGCTATGCATCAGGATTTCTATTTGTCTTGATGAGCATGCCTTATGTCTATTTAGGAATTATCTTTTTTCCTATCATTTTATGCTTATTCTTTGGAAAAGCGATGCGTGCTTCATCGAGTACAGCCATCAAAGTCATGTTTATTCTATATGCTTTTTCAATGGGTTTTTCTATGGCTTCATTAGGTTTGGCCTATGATTTAGGTGTGATTGGTATTGCCTTTGGAATTAGTTCTTTTTACTTTTTATGCTTGGTTTTGATTGGAATGACAACAAAGAGAGATTTATCCAAAATTGGAACCTTATGTATGGTTGGTTTATTTGCGATTCTTATTTCACAAATTTTCTTGGCTCTTTTCCATGTGTCTTATGACGTTCGTATGTATAGTATTTTAGGATTATTGATCTTTACTGGATTAACCGCTTGGGATGTTCAAAATATGAATCGAGTGCTTACTTACTCAAATGGTCAATCGGTTGAACAAGAAAAAATGTCAATTTATTTTGCTCTTCAACTTTATTTAGATTTCATTAATATTTTCCTTTATATTTTGCGTCTTGTAGGATCAAAAAATAAATAAATTTTAAGCCGAAGCTCTTCGGCTTTTTTTGTGAGAAGGAGGATATGAATGAAGTGGATAGATGGGAAAAAGCGATGTTCTTGGGTAAATCCAAATAATCAAAAATATATTGACTATCATGATCAAGAATGGGGAAGTGCTTGTTACGATGATCAAAAGCTTTTTGAAATGCTGATATTAGAATGCTTTCAAGCTGGTCTATCTTGGGAGTGTGTCCTTAATAAAAGAGAAGCTTTTCGTAAGGCCTTTGATAATTTTCATATCGAAAAGATTTCTAAATATAAAGAGGATAAGATTGACTCTTTACAAAAGAATCCTAATATCATTCGCAATCGGTTAAAGATTAAAGCAGCAATTTCAAACGCACAAATTTTTCTAGAAATTCAAAAAGAATGGGGTTCATTTTCAAATTATTTATGGCATTGGACAAAGGGTGAAGTCATTTATGAAACAAATCGAACGACTTCGAATCTATCCGATCAAATATCAAAGGATTTAAAAAAGCGAGGAATGAAATTCGTGGGATCTACAACTATTTATGCCTATTTACAAGCGGTAGGAGTCATCAATGGGCATGATGTAGAATGTTTCCTATATCATAATGATTTGATATAGCTAAAAGCTATATTGATTTTATGTTTTTTCGTATTATACATGATTTCTTATCTTTGATAGACTGATGCAAAGAGGTGATAAAAATGCTAAAAATTAAATATGATATTGTTGGTTCATTTTTAAGAACAAATGAAATTAAAGAAGCACGCGAGAAGTATAATAAAAATGAAATTTCCTATGATCAATTAAGAGAGATAGAAGATCAGGAAATCGCAAAGCTTGTTAAAAAAGAAGCTGATCATGGTTTAAAATATGTGACAGATGGTGAATTCCGACGTCGTTGGTGGCACTTAGATTGGTTAAAGGAGTTTGATGGATTTACAACGAAACACTTTGATAAAGTGATTAATGGTGTTAATAATCACATTGAATTAGGTTATATCGAGGGAAAAATTTCTTATGATCCTTCAAAAGATCATAAAGAAATGTATGCCTGGGATTTCTTAAAGAAGGAAGCCGATAAATATGAAGGGGTTCAAGCAAAAAAATGTATCTCTGGACCGAACATGATTTTAATTGATCATTTCCTTCAATTGGGAATAAAAGAAACAGCATACTATGGAACAGATTTCGATGCGATTATTGATGATATTGCCAAGGCTTATCAAGATGCTATTCAAGATTTCTATGCCCACGGTTGTCGTTATTTACAAGTCGATGATACGTCGTGGACTTATATGATTGATGATAAGTTTGTAGCAAAGGTTGAAGCTTTAGGCTACAGCAAAGAAGAGGTCTTAAAATGGTTTGTGAGCGTTTCTACTAAGGCTTTAGAGAATCGTCCAAAGGATATGCAGATTGCGACACATTTCTGTAAAGGAAACTTTAAAGGAAATCCATTATTCCATGGCGCTTATGATTCCATTGCACAATCGGTTGCTGCGATTCCATATGATGGCTATTTTGTTGAATATGATGATGCTCGTTCTGGTTTATTTGATCCTTGGAAGGTTCTTTATAACAGTGATCGTACCTTTGTAGCTGGTCTAATCAGTACGAAAAATCCAAGATTAGAAAGCAAAGAAGAAATAAAGGAACGTTATCTTCAAGCCAAAGCGACTGTTGGAGATAATATTGCTTTATCGCCTCAATGTGGTTTTGCTTCCGTAGAAGAAGGGAATTGCATTGATGAAAAAACACAATGGGAAAAAATTGATTTATTGGTTTCTTGTCAAGATTTTTTATAAGATTTAAAGAAGTCATCTTTTGATGGCTTTTTTTGTACAAAAGTTTTCATACATTCGAAATTTTTGTTCAAAACCTAGCTTCTACTTTATTCAAAGATTGATTAAATTTCATTGCATTGATATATCAATCATCTATTATTAGCTAGGAAAGGAAGTGATGAAATATGAGTCAAATTCAAGCAATCTTTTTTGACATCGATGGTACATTGGTCCCCTTTAAATCCAAACGAGTAGAAGAAGCTACACTCAATTCAATCAAAAAAGTTAAAGAAAAGGGCTATAAAATTGCCCTAGCAACCTCTCGACCTTTGTCTATTATTAATGACCTTGAAAATATATGGGATATTGATTGGGATGGTATTGTAGCTGGTAGTGGAACGATGATTTATGATGAAAAAAAGAAAATTTATAAAAATCATACATTATCAAAAGAGATATTAAAACAAGTATTTCAAATAGCAAATGAGCATAATATCGCAGTCTATACTTGTGGAGAAGAGTCCTTCTTTACAAAATGGAATGAATTAACGAAATGGTTAAAGGATACGTATCATGTTTCTAGTGATAAGGTTCATCCATATTATGGCGAATCCGTTCAATTAATTACACTTTTAACGAAGAATCGGGATGAATTATTAACATTATATCAGCAATTTGATGAAATTCGTTTGATAAAAGGTGGCCCATACAATAATGATATCTTCCCTGCCAATATTAATAAATGTACGGGGATACATGAATTGATGGAAAAGTGGGGCTTAAATCAACAGAATTATATGTGCTTTGGTGATACTCAAGGTGATTATGAAATGATTATCGATTCTTCAATCGGAATTGTGATGGCATCTGGTATGGAAGAAACAAAGGAAGTTGCTGATTATGTCTGTCGAGATATTGAAGATGGATTAAACCATTTTCATATCATTTAAATTCATTATTTCTAATTTCATTCTTTTCGTAAAATTTCAATCTATTCTATTATAAAACTTGAATATGTTAAAATGATAATCAAACAAATTAATAAAGCGAATTTGTTTAAAGGATGAAGTTTTAGAAAGAGAAGAGAAATAAAGAATGGAAATACGTAAGGCAGAAAAAAAGGATATAAATCGTATTGAAGAAATTTATGAAAATATTCATAACGAGGAAGAAAAGGGAATAACAACAATAGGTTGGATTCGTAATATCTATCCTACTAGAAAAACAGCAAAAGAAGCTTTAAATCGAGATGATTTATTTGTGTTGGAGGATGAGAATAAGATTGTTGCCGTAGCTGTTATTAATCAAATTCAAGTAGATGAATACAAATATGCGAATTGGAAGTATAACGCAAAAGAGAGTGAAATCATGGTATTACATGGTTTAGCTGTTGATCCATACCAAAAAGGAAAGGGATACGGAAGTGCTTTTGTTGCATTTTATGAAAGTTTTGCCAAAGAGCATGAATGTAAAGAATTACGAATGGATACAAATGCACGAAATAAGAAGGCAAGACGATTGTATCAAAGATTAGGGTATGAAGAGATAGGTATTGTGGATTGTGTATTTAATGGGATTCCTAATGTACAGTTAGTATGTCTAGAGAAATATTTAGACTAATTCTTGGCTTTAAAAAATATGAAAAGACAGAAGAACAGTAAAAATGAGAGGCATGAAT
>CAVKAP010000086.1:0-6433 GCA_963654445.1 Segatella copri | reverse complement strand
TCCGAATTTCTTTAAACCCGTTTCAATATTCTCTTCTCCATGAACAACAACTAAGCTTTTATCACTTTTTACATTGGAAGTAATTGACCCTGCACCCATATGCGAATAATAACCTAAGATACTATCCCCTACATAGTTATAATGAGGCGTTTGCACATGATCAAAAAGAATCACATTTTTTAATTCCACACTATTTCCTACAACACAATCTTCACCAACCAAAGCACTTCCCCGAACAAAGGCGCAATGTCTGACTTCTGTATTGGCTCCAATAATACAAGGTGACCCAAGATAAGCCGTTGGTGCAACCGTTGCCGATTCATGCACCCAAACATTTTCTTTCACTTCTTTATAGTCTGAACCTAAAGTAGGTCCTAAAGCTAAAATAAAATCTTTAATTCCCTTAAGCGCTTGCCAGGGATAAGTGAATTGCTCTAAATACGCTTTAGCTAAGGTATGGTCTAAATCATACATTTCTTTTATTTTCATAATCTTCCTCTTTCTAAGATTGCGAAATAGTATAAGGTGGTTTTTCGCCCAAAGAAATCGCATTTATATCGGTTTTCGCTTCGCTAATACTTGTTTCATCTTGATAAACAATCGAAGCTTCATCCCCTAATTCATAACAATATTCTTGACCACCAGCTCCATTTAAGCTATAGGAATAGAATTGCCATGAAGCCATAGAATCCAATTGTGATTTCACCAAAACAGAAATATCATCCATACTCATATTCGTATGGAAGGTCGAAGAGAGTGAATTCATTATACTTGCGTAGTTTGGTAAGATAGATGGTGTCATCATTTTATTCAAAATTCCTGTTAAAACACGAATTTGATTACGTCCACGTTCACGATCACCACTTTCAAAAGAATAACGCTCTCTTGCGAAGGCCAGTGCTTGACTACCATTTAAAGAAATATTACCAGCATTAAATGTATACTCCTCAGTAGTAAAATCTTGTGGATTATTCACTGTGATTCCACCAAGTGCATCAACCAATTGAGTTAAAGTTTCAAAACCAACCTTTACATTATAATTGATGTCAATATCTAATAAATTTTCAATGGTCATTTCGGTGGTTTCAACCCCATGTAAACCTGTATGTGTCAATTTATCCTTTTGTCCATTGGCACATCCCATACTTTCTTCACATACCGTTGTCACATAATAGTCACGAGGAATGCTAATCATCAATACTTCATGCGTAACTGGATTCACTGTAACTAAAAGATTCACATCACTACGACTGACTTCATCAATGCTACCACGAGAATCACTTCCGCTAATTAAGACGGTAAAAGTTTCTAAGCTTACATCGGTTGATTTAGCTGTGTTACTTTTTTTCACATAATAGGTATACGTATATAATTCTTTAACTTCATCTGAAAAATTCTCTTGATTTTCCATATCTTCAATAATAGAAAGATTGGACGAATCAATCATCATTAAATCAATTTTTTGGCCTTTGAAATCATTCACCAATTGAATGATCGAACTATAATTTTGCGTTTCAAAAGATTTTCCTTCTTTTTTAATCTTAGATAAAGCTTTGTCTACATAAGTTTTTGCACTGTTCTCTAAAATACCAATCGTTTGTCCATTAAGTCCCTTTTCATTCTTTAAAGGATTTGTTTTTAAAGCATACAAAACAACCGTATGTTTTTCTTCATCGCTACTTTCAGTAATTTTATTCAACGCTCCATGTGTATTCACTACGTAATATGAAGCAAAAGATGTTGATAAGGCCATAATGACAGCTAAAACAACGGCAATAACCGAAGTAAAAATTCGTTTATTTAAAGCTAATAAGAAAGTAATGACAATCAAAATTAAACAGAAAAGCAATAAAACCAAAAAATATTTTGAAGGCAATACATTCAATCGCTTTAATTCAATAAATAAAAATGAAGTTGTAAGCAAGTTAATTAAACATAAGTAAAATGAAGGCTTTTTATAAAATTTCATTCTATTCTCCACCTCCTGTTACTGTAGACACAACCGCAAAAGAAGCAGCATCCACATAAACGATATTTGATGTATCAAGTACCTTAAATTGTACGATATATTGGCTTTGATCTTCACTTAACGTACAGCTTAATTCGCTCACATCTTCTCTAGTTTGTCCTACATTCACTAAAGCTGCTTCGATTGCTTGTTCTTGATTGGCATCAAATTCCGACTTAGTTTCTTTTTTAGCATCTGAAGAGGAAGTTGATGTCTCCGTTGAAGGAGTCGATGGTGTACTTTCACTTTGAGGTTCTTTTTCGTCACCAAATTTTTTATATTCTCTTTTTTGAATAACACCCGAAAAACTTATTTTATATGTATAAGTCCCAGCATCTGTATCAAATTTAATCTTATAGAAATCATTTCCTTTTGTAACAGAAATATTTTGACAACTACCTTCATCTGCATTTGCATCATCTTGTGCAACTTCTAAGGCATTGTCTTTTGTGATTTTAGGTGTTGAATCAACACAGCCTGCAAGTAAAAGAGAAGCAAATAAAATTCCTATTACTCGTTTCATCATTTGCTCTCCCCATATCCATAACCATAGCCATAAACTTCATTTGAAAAATCTTCCACTTTATTTAAAACGATGCCCATAATTTTTCCACCATTTCTTTCAAAATCTTTTATGGTATTTTTCACTTTTCTTTTATCGGCATTTTGTGAATCAATCACATATAAAGTCGAATCAGCAACATTGCTCAAAGGAATGGCATCACTCGATACCATTAAAGGGCAAGAATCTAAAATGATGTAACTAAAATGTTTTCTTGCTTCTTTAATGAAACTACCTAAACGTTGAGATCCTAGTATTTCGGATGGATTTGGCACCTTGTGACCTGCTGGAATGACATATAAACTTTCTTTTGTAGAAAATTCATATTCTTGAATTCCTTCCATATCTTCAATATCCTTATCTTCTGAATAATTAAGTATAATATTTGTGAGTCCAACCCGATTACTGATGTGAATTCTTTTATGAATCGAATTATTTCTTAAATCACAATCAATCAACAATACATTTTTATATTTCGAAGCTAAAACCCGGGCCAAATTTACTGAAACCGTCGTTTTTCCTTCATTTGCATTGGTCGAGACAACATTAATTACTTGATTCTTATCATCCATTTTTGAAAATTCAATATTTGTTCTTAAATTCCGATAGATTTCATCTAAATCAAACTGCTTACTTTTTTTTCTTACCATAATTTATCTCCCAAAAATTCGAAACCGTTTTTTCTTCTTTACACTAATATTCTTTACTTCTTCTCCATTTAAAATCGATTTTGGATTTTCATAACATAATAGCTGTGCATTCTCTTGACCTATTCTTTTTTCTAATTGCTCATATGCATCACTTAAGCATTCCACACGTGAGCCTTCACAACGATGTGTATCTGTACAAACCAAATGACCAACACCTTTTTCAATCAACTGCCATGCATTCTTTTTTGATCTTGAACCAGTTAAGCCCATTAATGAGGTTCGATTAATTTGCAAAACATATCCTCGACTTTGCCAATGACGAATCAGGTCCCAATCTAAATCCGATTTAAAATATCTTTCGATGTGCGCTAGTACAGGGTGATACCCTCGAACTTCCAATTCATACAAAGCATCTTGATGCCAAGAAATTTGGTGGATGTCCTTCAACACATTATATTCAACTAAGATATATTTTGTTCCATTGATGGTTGGGTACAAGCCTTCATCTATAAAATCAATAAATTCACTATTCATCATCACTTCGCCACCAAAATAGATTGGAAGAGGGCTAATCTCTTTTAATTCTTTTTGGCGAGTGCGTATTTCTTTATACATTTCTTGATCCAATTGCCCAGGGATAATATGTGGTGTGCTACAGATTGCTTCAATTCCATCTTTTTTTGCGAAATTTAACGCAATTAAAGCATCTTCTTTGGAAGGCATGCCATCATCAATTTCCCACGCAATATGAGAATGTAAATCAATTGTTCTTACCATTGCCAACATCCGGGATTACACAAAATACAGGATATCCTAAATATGATTCTGTCTCTTCCTTTGTGCGTAATCGATTATCAAAAATAACTTTCATAAAACTATAAGCAATTCCAACTAATAACCCAACAATTGCCCCTAAGGCCGTGTACTTTTTAATATTCGGTCCACTTGGTTCATAAGAAAGCTTCGCTTTATCTACAATTTCAATATTTCGAACATTCAAATTCTTTTGCATACGATTCTTAAAGGTTTGCACCGTATCATTTGCGATATCTTTTGACAACTGAGGATCATTTGTTACTGCTGTAATCGTAATTACTTCGGTATTAGATTCATTTTCTATTGTTAATGCATCACGTACTTGTTTTGCACTCTCTAAACCAACATTGCTTGCAACCTCATTCATAATATTATTACGTGTTAATAAAGATACAACATTGCTTGCTAATTTCGAATTGGCCATCTGTGAATTATAATCTAATGTACCTGATTCACTTACATCCGGCGTTAAATAAATCGAAGTTGAGGCCGTGTAGGTAGGTTGAATCAAAAATTTTGAAATCAAAAAACCTCCTAATGCAAAAAGAATAATTAAAACAATAATTAATTTAAGCTTTTTTAAAAAGATACGAAACACATCAAGTAATTCAATAGTATCTTCTTCTTCAACATCCAATGAACTTACTCGTCCATTCATACGACGCATTGAACTCTTTTTATTTTCCATACTTAATTTCCTTTCATTCAATCTGTAAAAAAGTATACTATAAAAAATAAAATAATGAAATATCTTCAAAAAAACTTCCTTTACTAAGTTTCTTTGTAAAGATCAGTGCTTAAAAGGTGAAAGACCCTTTTTCTTTTAACCCACCCCCTTAAAATTGGTGGAATACACTTTTTTCTCTAAAGAATTATGCTATAATTATTCAGATAGAGTGTTTAATGGAGGATGACGAATGCCAATTCAAAAGCAATCAAAAGTTACACCCACACCATATCCAAACCAACAAAACAAAGAAATCTCCATCGACTTAATGGAATTACTTCGTAGTATAAAGAAAAATTTAAAATGGATTATATCCCTCACCTTGATTTTTGGTTTATGTGGTTACTTTTTTACAAAAGCATTTATTCCACTCACATATACTTCTTCTACCACCATTTATTTAACGCCACAAATAAATGAATCTGGTGAAGCAGATTATAGCTCTCAAATGGCAAATTCTAAATTGGTGACCAACGTTGTCAATTTGATGGTTCAGAATAATATCTTGTCCGAAGTCGCAAAAGAAGTAGGTTTGAAAAGTTCAACCCAAGTAAAAAATATGCTCTCAATCGAAAATCAAACCGATACAGAAATTATTAAAGTTAGTGCAACTTCAACAAATCCAAAACTATCAAAAGAAGTTGCTTCTACTACTGTGAATGTATTTATTGAGAGAATGCAAAAAAATTTGAATGTACGAAACATTGAAATTGTAGATAAAGCGAAGCTTTCTTATGAACCAAGTGGCCCTAACGCCCTAAGAAACGCTGAAAAAGCTGGCTTGTTAGGCTTGGTTATAGGTTTTATTATAGCTTTTCTGCGGATGATCTTTGATCGCCATTTACACAATAAAGAGGACGCAGAAGATTATCTAAAAATTCCTGTCTTTTGCGAAATCCCTGATTTTGAAGAAGAAACAAAAGAAGCTAAATAAAAGATATTATTTGTTCTTTAGGAGATTAATGTGAAAAAAAAAATAAAGCCCGTTCAATACAATGTCGATGAAATTTACCGCGGATTACGTACCCATATAGAATTCTTTCAATTAGACGAAGAAATTAAAGTCATTAATGTCGTCTCCACTACAAGTGATGAAGGAAAAACAACAGTTTCTGTCAATTTAGCACGAATTATGGCTGCTAAATATGATCAAGTTTTATTGATTGATGCTGATTTAAGAAACCCATCTACTCATCGTTATATATTCAAGAAAAACGAAATTGGTTTAACGGATATTCTTGATCATTATAAACAAGGAAAAAAAGTTCATGAATATGAAGGTGTTCAATCCTATACTTTCGAAAGCGGAGAAAAGCTTTCCGTTATTACTGCTGGTCATAAAGTAGCTAATCCTTCGGAAGTATTAGGTTCAAAAGAATTAGGTTCATTCTTAGCACAAGCACGAAAAGAATTTCAATATATTATTATCGATTGTTCACCAGCTGCTGTCATTAGTGATGTCATTCCTTTAAGCAATGTAAGCGATGGCGTTTTATATGTGATAGATGCTAAAAATGCAGATAAGAGAAAAGTAAAAAATGCGATTACTGATCTTCAAAGAAATGGTGCCTATGTCTTTGGTGTTGTTTTAAATAAAGTCGAAGAGCTATCCAATAAGCATTATGGCTATGGTTACGGATACCCTTACAGCAATCAACAGCAATAGAATC
>CAVKAP010000085.1:0-6502 GCA_963654445.1 Segatella copri | reverse complement strand
TGGAAACAATTGTTTCCTAGAAGCCCATTACCTTTAGGTGATGGGTAGTTCACTAACAACTCTGTTAGATAGTAGAGACATCAGGAGGGGCCTATGTTAGAGCTATTTAATATGAGTATTTTGATTGTATCTTTAATCTCAATCATTGGAATTATTGTTTACTACACACAAAAAGAATTAACAATTGAAGAAAATGAAAAAAGGCTTTGTGACTAAAGTCTTTTTTTGTGTAAGTCGCACCAAATGAAACTTTACTTCAATAACTTCAATTAATCATTGAAGTGACATTGAAGTAATTAGTGAAGTAGTATTGAAGTTGACAGTGAAGTGACATTGAAGTAGTTGATTGTTAGATCATTCGGATTATTAAAATTGAATCCAAATAAATGAAAAAGCCGTAACACAAATTTGAATAGGATCCATTCAAATTAAATGTTATGGCTTATTTTTACAACATATCGTGAAGCATAAAACCAAGCATTAATTCTAGACGATTGTTTAATGAAGAAAAGTCTAAATTTAGAATTTGACTGGCTTTATTAATTTTATAATTGACGGTATTTCGATGAATAAAGAGCTGGTTCGCTGTTTTTTGAACCGATCCATTGTTATTTAAATACGTTCGAAGGGTTTGTACTAAATCGGTTTCTTGTTCCTTATCATAATGAAAAAGAGGGGCTAGTACGGCATCAAAATAATCCTGTGAAATGGTTTGATCCTCAATACCTAATAAAATACGATAGGCGCCCATATCTTTATACATATATTGATCCTTGTTAATCGTATTTTTCTTTTGAAGCTTCATAATGGAACAGGCTTGACGATAGCTCTTATGAAGACAACGAATACTTTTTGTTAGCTTTCCTACTCCGATGCATAATTGTTCTTGATGATGGAGGATCCATTTACTTTGTTGAAGAAGATCCTTGGCAAATAGTCGGACATGCTCAGTAGATTCACTATGGAAGACGACGATGATTTCTCCTTCACTACCTGTAAATAGGGCAAAGTTTTGGTATTTATGCGATAGTATCGAATGTAGGTTTGTGATAATGGTATCGGTTCTTTGATAAGGATTTCCATAGGCTTGTTCCAATTGAAGAACTAAAACACTGTAACGCCATTCTTCTTCAAAATGATTTTCTAAAAGAGGTACCATGTAAAGCTCTTTTTGATCAGGAAAGAAAATGGCATTTTTAAAGGCGGTACTAATTGTTTCTTGTTTTGCTTCGGCCTCAACAATGGATTTACAAAAAGGGCGCATAATGTTTTCAAATGGAACTTCTCTTGGAATTGAAAAAAGAGGTAAACCATGGTTATCACAATATTCAATAATGGATGCAGGAATTTCAGGAATATATCCCCCTGTATCAAAGGCTACACCAATGGCATCTTGACTTTGAACCTTTTTGACAAAATCCAACATCTTTTTTTCATCCTTTAAGTCAACACCAGTGGATAGAATGAGCTCTCCGCCTTTTAAAAAGCGCGTCATAGGAATAGATTCCATAATATGGACCCAAGAGATTCGCTTTTCTAAGCCTTCCTTACCGGCAATTAATGTTAAGCCGCATGATGGATATTCATTGATTAATTGATGTAGATTCATAGCTTTTCCTCCAAAAAAAACGCAATGAAGCGAATAATAGCCTCATTGCTTTGATGGAACTATCATATCACAAATTGTGCTCCAGCACAAAAAACTTTGTTCTTTGATATATAGTTTTAAAAAAATAGAACGTTTATAATGCGAGTATCGAAAGACAAAGACGTCAAATAAGGTTTCTTATTTGGCGTTTTTTCTTTTCTTGGTATATAAGGAGGAAATTTACAATGCAATTAAAGGACACAGGATTAACTTATCAAGATATCAAGGACAAAGTAAATAAGTACATGATTGAGACGTATGAACGTTTTGATTTTCTAGCAGATCATGCGAAGGGTGTATATATGTACGATGAAAACGATACACCTTACTTAGATTTCTATGCAGGGATTGCTGTTAACTCAGCAGGTAACTGTAACCCACGTGTAGTCAAAGCGGTACAAGAACAAGCCGCTACCATTATGCAAACCTTCAACTATCCATATACAATTCCACAAGCTTTATTAGCTGAAAAGATTTGTACAACGATTGGAATGGATAAGATCTTCTATCAAAATACCGGAACTGAAGCCAATGAAGCCATGATCAAGATGGCTCGTAAATATGGTGTAGAAAAATACGGACCTGAAAAATATCATATCGTAACCGCAAAGGAATCCTTCCATGGACGTACCTTTGGAGCAATGTCAGCAACGGGTCAACCAGACAATGCATGTCAAGTTGGTTTTGGTCCAATGACAGAAGGTTTCTCATATGCACCATTTAATGATTTAGAAGCATTCAAAGCTGCATGCACAGAAAATACCATTGGAATCATGGTTGAACCGGTACAAGGTGAAGGTGGTGTTCACCCAGCTACCAAAGAATTTTTACAAGGTTTACGTGAATTCTGTGATGAAAAAGGCATCTTATTATTATTGGATGAAGTTCAATCTGGTTGGGGACGTTGTGGAAACGTCATGGCTTATATGAACTATGACATTAAACCAGACATTGTATCTATGGCAAAAGCCTTAGGTGGTGGTATGCCAATTGGAGCCATCTGTGCAACAGAAGAAGTTTCCAAAGCCTTCACAATGGGAAGTCATGGAACAACCTTTGGTGGACATCCTGTCTGCTGTGCAGCTGCATTAGCTGAAGTCGAAGAAATCTTAGAAAAAGACTTACCAGGAAATGCGAAAGAGGTTGGTGAATACTTCATCAGTGAATTAGCAAAATTACCACATGTAAAAGAAAGTCGTGGACAAGGTTTATTTGTTGGTGTGGAATTCGATGGAAGTATCAATGCACTTGATGTAAAACATGGATGCTTTGATCGTAAGTTATTAATTACTGCGATTGGTTCCAATATCATTCGTATGGTACCACCACTAATTATCACAAAGGAGGATGCAGATAAAGCGGTAGAAATTATCGGAGAAACGATTGAATCATTAGCTTAAAAAACTAAGACTGGGAGAGTATATCCCTTCCAGTCTTTATTTATCGGAAGGAGAATTCTATGAAAAAAGGAGTTATCACAATTGGATGTGAATATGGAGCAGGAGGACCACAAATTGGTCAAATGCTCGCCAGTGCATTAGGAGTTGAATATTATGATCGCGATTTAGTAGATACGGTCGTAAAAAAATTAAACATTGATCGTGGTTTGGTTGAAAAGGCAGATGAACAACCACATGTTAATCATACTTTTCAAACAACCTTAGGTCCTCGCTATGCAAATTTAACGAATCAAGTTATTTCGAGTCAATATGAAGTGATTCACAAAATGGCAGAAAAGGGACCTTGTGTCATCATTGGACGAAGCAGTGATTTCATCTTAAAGGATCGTGATGATGTATTAAATATCTTTATTTATGCACCAGAAGATGTTCGTGTTCGTTCAATTATGGAACAAAAAGGGGTTGATCAAACCAAAGCAAAGGAATTGCTTGATTACTATGATGTAATGAATCATTCACGTCACAAATATATTACAGGAACCTATCGAGGAGATCGTCATAATCGACATGTCTTAATTGATAGTAGTTTACTTGGCTGGGAAAAGACAGCGCAATACTTATTGTCGCTTGTCGAAATATGCCAAGAGTAAGGGAGGATATGCGATATGGATAAGAAATCATCAGAATTTGACAAAGTATTTAGTGCCTGGGACATTTTAGTTATTGCCTTTGGTGCTATGATCGGTTGGGGCTGGGTTGTTTCAACTGGAGATTGGATTGGAACAGCCGGTGTTATCGGAGCCATGTTAGGATTTGTCCTTGGTGGAATCATGATCTTCTTCATTGGTATGACCTATGCTGAATTAACCCCTGCTATGCCAGAATGTGGTGGTGAGCATGTCTTCAGTATGCGTGCGATGGGACCTACCGGATCCTTTGTTTGTACTTGGGCTATCATTTTAGGATATGTCAGTGTTGTATGTTTTGAAGCTTGTGCCTTGCCAACTATTATTACTTATATTTTCCCAAGCTTCTTACAGGGGTATTTGTATACCGTTGCAGGATTTGATATTTATGCTTCTTGGTTAGCCGTCGCTATTGTCTTTGCGATTTTTATTACCGTCGTTAATATCGTTGGTGCTAAAACAGCGGCTATTCTACAAACCATCTTAACCGTTATTATCGGTGCAGCTGGTATCTTATTAATTGTTGCGTCTGTTATTACTGGATCTACTTCAAACTTAGATGGACAAGTTTTGGTTGGTAGTGGTATGAAGGATATGATGGGCAATATCATTAAAGTTGCTGCAGTATCTCCTTTCTTCTTCATTGGATTTGATGTTATTCCGCAAGCTGCCGAAGAAATCAATGTTCCTTTAAAGAAAATTGGTAAAATGTTAATTCTTTCGATTATTTTAGGTATTACCTTCTATGCCTTAGTTATCTTAGCTGTTGGTTTGGTTTTAAATCCAGAAGGAATTGCAGCTAGTGTTGCAAGCTCTGCAGGACTTGTTACGGCTGATGCGATGGCTGCTGCCTTCCATAGCTCCGCAATGTCAAAGGTATTGATTGTTGCAGGTATGTGTGGAATCTTAACCTCTTGGAACTCATTTATGATTGGTGGTAGCCGTGCAATGTATTCAATGGCTGAATCTTATATGATTCCTCGTGTATTTAAAACCTTACATCCTAAATATAAAACACCAATTTATGCTATCCTATTGATTGGTTTATTAAGTGTATTAGCTCCATTTGCTGGACGTAGTATGTTGGTATGGATTGTCGATGCTGGTAACTTTGGATGTGTTGCTGCATACTGTATGGTTTCTATTTCCTTCTGTATCTTACGTAAAAAAGAACCAAACATGCCAAGACCTTATAAAGTAAAAAATGGTATGTTAGTTGGTGGACTTGCAGTTTTATTATCTGGAATCATGGTTCTTCTTTATATCATTCCTGGTTCTGGAGTAACACTTGCTCGTGAAGAATGGTATATGACTGGTGGTTGGTATGGATTAGGTGTCATCTTCTATATCTATGCGAAAGCAAAATATGGTAAAGACTTTGGTAAATATGAAATGGTCTTTAACTCTGAGCTTGAAGGACATAGAGAAGAGGAAGAGACAGAAAAGCCATCTTATGGTTCAATTGAAGATGCACTAAGTGCAAAAGAAGCCATTGGTATGGTTGAACCGAAAAAAGAATTCTCTTATTACTTACCAGTAAATGTTCATTTTGGAAAAGGTAAAGTCAATGAAGTGGGTACTTTAGCAAAGCCTTATGGAAAACATGTATTGATTGTTACAGGTGGAAGCAGTGCCAAAAAATCTGGTTTATATGATCGTGTTAAAGCTTTATTAGAAAAGGAAGGAATGACAACCGTTCTATTTGATAAGGTTAAGCCAAATCCATTGACAACAACAGCGGAAGAAGGAGCTTTATTAGCTCGTAAAGAAAAGATTGATTGTGTCGTAGCCATTGGTGGTGGAAGTATCATGGACTGTGCAAAGGGTATTGCCTTCTTAGCATTAAATGATGGTGATATTTCAGATTATATCTATAATCGTAAGTATTCAGACAAAGCTCTTCCATTGATTTTAATTCCAACCACTTGTGGAACAGGTTCTGAAGGAAATGGCTTTGCCGTTCTTACAAATCCTGAAAATGGCGATAAGAAATCCTTACGTTGTCCAGCAATCTTTGCGAAAGCTTCGATTGTTGATCCAGATGTGATGAAGACAATGCCAAAATCGGTATTAGCTTCCGTTGGATTTGATGCATTGTGTCATTGTATGGAAGCCTATACCGCACATAATGCACAACCATTTACCGATGCGATGTGTTTATATGCAATTCCATTAATCTATAAGAGTGTAAGAGCTTTATACCAAGGAAATCTATCTGAAAGTGAAGAAGAACAAGCTTGGGCTGATTTAAGCTTAGGTGCAACGATTGGTGGTATGGTCATCAATACAGCTGGTGTAACCTTAGCTCATGGTATGGAACATCCAGTAAGTGGTCTAAAGGATATTGCACATGGAAAAGGCTTAGCTGCTATTACACCAATTGCCATTGAAGCGCAATATAAATACAATCGTCCAAAATTCGGTCGTTTAGCACGTATCTTCGGAGGCTATGTTGCAGAAGATTGTGCACCTAAGATTCGTAGTTTATTAAAAGATCTAGACTTAGAATTGACCTTAACCGACTTTGGAATTGAAGAAAAAGACTTGGATTGGTTAACGGATAGCTGTTTAAAGGTTTCAGCAGGAAACTTAGTAAACACACCAGGTGAACCAAGTCGAGAAGATATTTATAGCTTATATCAACAAATGATGTAAAAAAGAATCTGTCATGTTTGAAAAGGATGTCATATGAAGTGGCATCCTTTTTCTGTTGAATAAATTTTCCTAAACCTCAGTAAAAATGATAAAAATACAGATGATTAGGAAAT
>CAVKAP010000084.1:0-6778 GCA_963654445.1 Segatella copri | reverse complement strand
ATCGTTTGTGCTTATTATATATCGAACAGGCCTTTTCCTCAACTTGAATTATTGATTTTCATGAAAATTTCACAAAATGAAAGCGTTTAACTTTAGAAAATTGTCAGCTTTTTTTCTATCGTTATTGAAAACTTTTTTAATTTCTTTTATAATGAAAAGCAATTAGGCAATGAACTGAAGTAGTAGTTTTTAGATGCTAGTTCTAGAGAGCAAACGCTTGGTGAAAGTTTGTACAGCTATAAAATGAACTTGTCAGGGAGCTTAACGCGACTCAGCGTTATCGAGTTTATAAGTGTTCATATCGACTTGATATGGAAACTAAGGTGGTACCGCGTTTATAACGTCCTTAGATTAGGGCGTTTTTTTTATTAAAGGAGGAGAAACGTATGGATTACACGAAATATGGTAAAGAATATTATTTACCGCCAGAACCTTGTTATGACTGGGTGAAAAAGGATTGCGTTGATCACGCACCTATTTGGTGTAGTGTAGATTTACGTGATGGAAATCAAGCCTTAATTATTCCAATGAGCTTAGATGAAAAAATCAAGTTCTTTAAAACCTTAGTGAAGGTTGGCTTTAAAGAAATTGAAATCGGTTTTCCAGCAGCCAGTGAAACCGAATATGAATTCTGTCGTAAATTAATTGAAGAGCATTTAATTCCCGATGATGTAACGATTCAAGTTTTAACACAGGCTCGTCCACATATCATTCGTAAGACCTTTGAAGCCTTAAAGGGATGTAAAAAAGCGGTTGTGCATGTTTATAATTCAACATCTGTTGCGCAACGTGAACAGGTCTTTAAGAAAAGTAAGGAAGAGGTTAAACAAATTGCGATTGATGGAGCGCAAATGTTAAAGGATTTAGCTTGTGAAAGTGATGCCGATTTAATGTTTGAATACTCACCAGAAAGCTTTACCGGAACCGAACCCGAATATGCCTTGGAGGTATGTAATGCCGTTATTGATGTATGGGAACCAACCCCAGATCATAAGGTCATCATCAATTTACCAGTTACCGTTGAAATGAGTATGCCACATGTCTATGCCAGTCAAATTGAATATATGTCGAAGCATTTAAATCGACGTGATAGCGTTGTTTTATCCTTACATCCACATAATGACCGAGGAACCGGAATTGCCGATACGGAATTAGGACTATTAGCTGGAGCGGATCGTGTGGAAGGCACCTTATTTGGAAATGGAGAACGTACCGGAAATATCGATATTATTACCGTTGCGATGAATATGTATGTCTTAGGAATTGATCCAGAATTGGATTTCTCCAATATGCCAGCTTTACGTAAGGTCTATGAAGAAGTAACCCGTATGCATGTCTATGAGCGTGAACCTTATTCTGGTGATTTAGTCTTTGCGGCTTTCTCAGGATCACACCAGGATGCGATTGCCAAAGGCTTTGCGTGTCATCGAGAAAATCCAGAGCATTGGAATGTTCCATATCTATTAATTGATCCAGCCGATATTGGACGTAAATACGATAAGGATGTCATTCGTATCAATTCGCAATCTGGTAAGAGTGGAATTGGCTTTGTGCTTCAAGAATACTATGGTTATGATTTGCCAAAGACCTTCCGTCAGGAATTTGGTTACTATATTAAAGATATCAGTGATCACAAGCATGCTGAATTGATGCCAAATGAAGTGAAGGATATCTTTGATCGTGACTTTGTGAACTTAAAAACACCTTTAGAAGTTAATGATTATCACTTTACACGAAATGGGCAAGTGGTGAGTGCATATTTGGATGTGACCTTTAAAGGGGAACAAATGGATATTTCAGCCAAAGGAAATGGACGTTTGGATGCGGTAGCCAATGCCGTAAGAAAATTCTTCCATATTGATTTTGATGTCGAAGATTATTCGGAGCATTCCTTAAGTATTGGTTCAACCTCAAAGGCTTGTGCCTATGTACAAATGACCGATGAGGATAGTGAGGATCGCTTTGGTGTTGGTGTGGATGACGATATCATCTTAGCTTCCATTTACGCTTTAGTAAGTGCAATTAACCGATATTATCGCGAAGGAAAAGGAGAAAAGTAAGTATGGCAATGACAATGACTCAAAAGATTCTAGCTGCGCATGCAGGGCTAGAATCAGTAAAAGCGGGTGATTTGATTGAGGCAAATCTTGATTTAGTCATGGCAAATGATATTACAGGGCCAATGGCTTTACCAATTGTAAAACAAATGGGTGGACATGTCTTTGATAAGGACAAGGTCGTTTTTGTACCCGATCACTTTACACCTAATAAAGATATTAAAAGTGCAGAAAATTCAAAAGCAATCCTAGATTTTTCGATTGCTGAAAAGCTAACCCATAAAATGGTTCAAGGAAAATGTGGTGTAGAACATGCCATTCTTCCTGAAAAGGGCTTGGTTTATGCTGGTATGTGTGTCATTGGTGCCGATTCTCATACCTGTACCTATGGTGCATTAGGTGCCTTTTCAACTGGTGTAGGAACAACCGATATTGCTGCTGGTATGACCAGTGGACAAGCTTGGTTTAAAGTACCTACTGCCATTAAATTCTATTTACATGGAAAATTAAATCCATATGTAAGTGGAAAGGATGTCATTCTACATATCATTGGTCGTATTGGTGTCGATGGAGCTTTATATAAATCGATGGAATTTTGTGGTCCTGGTGTTTCTGAATTAAGCATGGATGATCGTTTTACGATTTGTAATATGGCCATTGAAGCTGGTGGAAAGAATGGAATCTTCCCAGTGGACCAACAAGCCATTGATTATATGAAGGAAGCCGGTGTTACCGATTATACAATCTTTGAAGCCGATGAAGATGCCGAATACGAAGAGGTTGTTGATGTGGACTTATCAAAGGTTCGACCAACCGTAGCCTTCCCACATCTACCAGGCAATGCACATACCATTGATGAGGTAGAAGTAGAAGAACCGATTTATGTGGATCAAGTTGTTATTGGATCTTGTACTAATGGTCGTATTAGTGATTTAAGAAAAGCAGCCAAAATCTTAGAAGGACATACGGTTGCTGAAAATGTACGCGTTATGGTTGTTCCAGCAACCCAAAAAATATTCCTAGAATGTGTGCATGAAGGCTTAGTTGATATCTTTGTCAATGCCGGATGTGCTTTCAATACACCAAGCTGTGGACCTTGTATGGGAGGTCATATGGGTGTTATGGCCAATGGTGAAAAATGTCTTTCAACGACCAATCGTAACTTTGTTGGACGAATGGGAGATACAAAATCATTAATTTATCTAGCTAGTCCAGAAATTGCGGCTGCAACCGCTATTAAAGGCTATATTGCCAATCCGGAAAAAATTGAAGGAGGAAATGAATAATGAAGGAAGCACATGGAAAAGTATTAAAATATGGAGACAATGTCGATACTGATGTTATCATTCCAGCTCGTTATTTAAACTCCTTTGATGCCCAAGAATTAGCCAGTCATGCCATGGTGGATATCGACCCTACCTTTACCCAACGCGTAGAGGATGGTGATATCATGGTTGCACGTAAAAACTTCGGCTGTGGATCCAGTCGTGAGCATGCGCCTCTTGCTTTAAAAACAGCCGGTGTTTCTTGTATTATTGCCGATAGCTTTGCGCGTATCTTCTATCGCAATGCCATCAATATTGGATTATCCATTATGGAATGTCCAGAAGCGGCGGAAGGAATTCAAGAAGGCGATGAAGTCAAGGTTGATTTTGATACAGGAACCATTACCGATATCACAACGGGTAAGGTCTATCAAGCAGCCCCATTCCCACCATTTATGCAGAATTTAATTCTACAAGGTGGTTTAGTAAATTATGTAAATTCTAAGAAGGAGAAATAAGAATGGAAAAGAAAATTGCGGTTGTACGTGGAGATGGAATTGGTCCAGAAATCGTTGCCGAAGCATTAAAGGTCTTAAAAGCCATTGAAACAAAATACAATCATCATTTTATCTTAGATGAAGTATTAGCAGGAGGCTGCGCCATTGATGCGACTGGTGAATGCTTACCACAAGAATCAATTGATAAATTGTTAGCCAGTGACAGTGTTTTATTAGGTGCTGTTGGTGGACCAAAATATGATAGTCAACCACCACAAAATAGACCAGAAAAGGCCTTATTACGTATTCGTAGCTTATTAGGTTTATTTGCGAATTTACGCCCAGCAGTTTTATTTGATCAATTGGCCGATGCATCGCCATTAAAAAAGGAAATTGTTGATGAAGGCATTGATTTTGTCGTTGTTCGTGAATTAACTGGTGGAATCTATTTTGGTGAACATAAAACCGAAGGCGATACTTCCATCGATATCATGAAATACAGTGTCGAAGAAATTGAAAGAATTGCCAAGGTGGCTTTTGAAACCGCCATGGTTCGAAATAAAAAGGTGACTTGTGTGGATAAGGCCAATGTCTTAGATACATCCAAATTATGGCGTAAGGTTGTAGAGAGACTATCAAAGGACTATCCAGAAGTGGAAGTCAATTATATGTATGTGGACAATGCAGCCATGCAATTATGTCGTAAGCCAAGTCAATTTGATGTCATCTTAACCGAAAATATGTTTGGAGACATCTTAAGTGATGAAGCCAGTATGTTAACGGGTACCATTGGTACCATTGGTTCTGCATCATTAGGCTCAACAAGTGTTGGTATGTATGAACCAATTCATGGTTCTGCACCTGATATTGCTGGACAAGATATTGCCAACCCATTAGGAACCATTTTATCCATTGCCATGATGTTGCGTTATTCCTTCCATTTAGAGAAAGAAGCACAAGATATTGAAAGAGCAGTCAATGAAGTCTTAAATGAAAACTATCGTACCCCAGATATGATGAGTGAAGGTATGACAAAGGTTGGATGTAAAGAAATGGGAGACTTAGTTGTTTCTCATCTATGAAAATAAATGAAACATTGTGAAAAAGATTTGACGTAGTTTTTTTCTAGGTGTATTTTTAGAGCATACAAAAACAGGAGGTTTTATCTTATGGAAATTAGATTTGAAAAGGCGGATCAATTAAAAGAAAAACCAACCGGAGCATTAGGTTTTGGTAAATATTATACCGATTATATGTTTGTTGCCGATTGGGATGCAGGACAAGGATGGCATGATGCACGTATCACACCTTATGCACCAATTACAATGGATCCCGCAACAATGGTTTTACATTATGCCCAAGAAACTTTTGAAGGTTTAAAGGCTTATAAAACAGAAGATGGACGCGTATTAATGTTCCGTCCAGAAATGAATGCACGTCGTTTTATTAATTCAAATAAACGTTTAAGCATGGCAACTTTACCAGAAGAAGATTTCGTACAAGCATGTGAAGCTTTAGTAAAGGTTGAAAAGGATTGGATTCCTACCGGTGATGGAGAATCTTTATATATTCGTCCATACATGTTTGCGACAGAAAAAGCCGTTGGTGTACATCCAAGTCATTCTTATAAATTTATCATCATTTGTTCACCAGTTGGCGCTTATTATCCAGAAGGTGTAAGTCCAGTTAAGATTTATATTGAAGATGAATATACACGTGCTACTTTAGGTGGTACTGGATTTACTAAATGTGGTGGAAACTATGCAGGTAGTTTAAAGGCCCAAGAAAAAGCCGAAGAATTAGGTTATACACAAGTTCTTTGGTTAGATGGTGTTCATCGTCAATATGTTGAAGAAGTTGGTTCAATGAACGTTATGTTTAAAATCGATGGAAAAATCATTACAGCTCCAGCTGGACAAACCGTATTGCCAGGTGTAACACGTGATTCAATGATCCATATCTTAAAGGATTGGGGATATGAAGTTATTGAAAAACACTTAGATGTAGATGAATTAATGGAAGCTGGTAAGAATGGTAAGCTTGAAGAGGCTTGGGGAACTGGTACAGCTGCTGTTATTTCACCAATCGGTGAATTATACTACAAAGGTGAAAAGGTTACTGTTAATAACTTCGAAACTGGAGAATTAACTCATAAGCTATATGAAACCTTAACAGGTATTCAATGGGGAAGGTTAGAAGACAAATTCAATTGGACCGTTGAAGTAAAATAATGAATCAGAAAGTCCTTTATACAAAGGGCTTTTTTTAATAGAATAGGGATAGAAAAGAGGTCAGAAAATATGATCAATATGAAGCTTGTTATCTTATTTTCAATATTAGAAGTGTTCTTAATTGTACTTGGTTTAGAAGTACATGATTATATTAGAGCCTACCGGGTTAGAAGAAGTGTAAGAAAGCTATTTAGTGACCACATGGAAGAATTTTTTGAAGAGCAAGATAAAAGGAAGAAGGATGCCATGGAGGCAAAGGAAAAGGAAGAGCAATAAGACGATTTAAAGTGAACAATTATAAATGAACGATATCAAATGTTTCACCTATAAATTTTATAGGTGATTTTCTTTCATAACTCATATTCAAACTATGATAAAATAGGAATCAAGAGATAAACTTGGATTTTAAAATGCCAACATTCGTTAGAATGTTTATATTTAATGGAGATTTGTATGAGTGAGTCAATGAAAGATTTGGTAAATGGGTTATATGAGATGAGCGATATAATAGATCGGTCTCAGTATGGCTTCGTTCAATTGAATAAAGATTTAAATTTAGATTCTGATCTTACTTTAAAAGATCTCGTTAAAGTTGACTTAATTGAATTTGCTTTGTTTTTATCAGCATCGGATGATAATATAACGGATGATGAGCTCAATTTTATAAATGATTATTTTGATTTTGGTTATTCGGTTGAAGGACTTCGCCAACATATAATAGATAGTAA
>CAVKAP010000083.1:0-8209 GCA_963654445.1 Segatella copri | reverse complement strand
GCATTAAAATCATTATTTTACCTATAAAAGTGGTATCATTTAGATATGATTTATAGAAAAGCAAAGAGCATTCCAATTCATCCAAGTGATACAGCCAATATCATCCAGGTTCCAAGCTGTATTTTAGAGGATATTGAGGATGAAGAAAAGAAAGCGTTCTTGATGGAAAAACGGGATGAAATTGAAGCGTTTATGAAAACGGCCCCTACCGTTTTAGCTTAAAAGGAGGAAGAAAGATGATTAAGGGAATACACCATGTATGTGTTAAATGTGACAGTCAAGAAAAATATGAAGAAACCTTAGGCTTTTACCATGATTTATTAAAGCTACCAATCAAACGTCAATGGGATGGCGGTACGATGATTGATGCAGGGAATGCCTTGATTGAAATCTTTAATCAAGGAGATGCCCCTTTAGAACAAGGTGTTGTTCGTCATTTTGCCTTATTAACTGATTGTGTTGATGACTTAGTAGATGTTATTTCGAAAGCCGGTTATCCAATTACCGTCAATCTAAAGGATGTAACCATTCCATGTGATCCACCTTATTCTATTCGTATTGCCTTTTGTACCGGACCTATGGGTGAGGAAATCGAATTATTCCAAGAGAAGTAATTATTACTTGCATCTCTTTAGGCGTAGTGCTAGACTATCGGTGTAGATAAATAAAATAAGTTCTTCGGGGCAGGGCGCAATTCCCTACCGGCGGTAAAGTCCGCGACCCACTTTGGTGGCTGATCTGGTGAAATTCCAGAACCGACAGTATAGTCTGGATGGTAGAAGACAAATAAAAATTGTTTTTTGTTTTTATAACCCCAAAGATAGGATTCTATTTTTGGGGTTTTCCTTTTATAGAACTTGTTGTTTATCAAAAGGAGGAAAAACGTATGAAAAATTGGAGTATTCAAAAAATTGTGTTAACAGCGATGTTAGCCGGAGTAGCAGGAGCCTTGATGTCATTGGAATTTTCAATTCCGATGATGCCAACCTTTTACAAGATTGACTTTAGTTTAGTGCCAAGTATCATTGCTCTATTTAGTGCTGGTCCATTATCCGCTGCGATGGTTGAAATCATTAAGTTGATTGTAAAGGTTGCGATGACAGGAACCAATACGGCTTATGTTGGTGAGTTAGCGAATTTATTAGGAATTGCGTTATTTGTCATTCCTACATGGATTATTTATACAAAGATGGGAAAAACAAAAAAAGCCGTTGTTATTTCATTATTTGCTGGCATCATTTTACAAACAGCCTTCGCATGCTTCTGTAATGCATGCATCACATTGCCTTTATATGCCAAAGCAATGGGATTACCATTGAATTCAATTGTGAAAATGGTCGGTGCTGTCAATCCAAGCATTACTGACTTAACAAGCTTTATTGCCTTAGCTACGATTCCATTTAACTTAATTAAATTAGGTGCAAACTATATTATTGGTTATTTCTTAATGGAACGATTAGCTGCGGTTCGTCCAAGCTTTAAATTTATTTATGAAGGGAAAAACGCGTGATTCAAATTTATCAAAACCTTACTCGTTATGAGATGGAACAGGTGGACAAAGAAAATACGCTTATCTTAATTCCATTGGGAGCGGTTGAACAACATGGAAATCAAGCCCCTCTTGGTACAGATGCCATTATTGCACAGGCCATGAGTGACTCGATTGAAAAGGAATTAAAAGAAAAGCATCCAGATTTTCCTTTGTTGCTCTTTCCGGTATTACCAATTGGATTAAGTACGGAGCATAAGAACTTTTGTGGTTCGATTACGTTAAAACCAATGACGTATTATCATGTTTTATATGATATCTGTGAAAGCCTAGCGCATCATGGCTTTAAAAAAGTAGTCCTTCTTGTGTGTCATGGAGGTAATTCGCCGATTGCTCAATTGATTTCAAGAGAAGTTCGTTCGGATTTTGGTTTATGTCCATTTGTTCTGTCTTCGGGAGCTTTTGATGATCCACGTGTACAAGCAACGATTTCAAGTGATAATCATTTTGACTTCCATGGAGGTGAAATGGAAACCTCGATGGTGATGGCCGTAGATGAAAGCCTAGTTAAACTTGAAACCAGTGAAAAAGGAATCCAAAAAAATCAAGCACTTCAACTTCATGCAGGCTGGTTAGCAGAAGACTGGGTAACTGAGGATGGTAAACCGATTGGAATTGGTGGTGATCCAAAAGGTGCCACAAAAGAAAAAGGCAAGATCATCTTAGAGGTCAGTGCACATGAAATCGTCCAACAATTAATAAAAATAGAAGCTTGTAAATTATAAAAGGTCTCAATGAGACCTTTTTTTGTGCATTAAAATCTTTTATAGAGTGCTTTACAGAAATCGGTATAATTTGTAGAATTGGCAATCTTATCAATCATTTCTTCATCCTTAACAAGGGTTAGTATTTCATCATAAATGCGAATTAAGGTGGTATGATCATCTTCAATATTTACCGGAATGGCAATCAATAAGACAAAGCGAATATTGTTGTCACGATAGATGGTTCCTTGATGGAATACACCAGCAGCAATGGTGATTTCATCGTTCTTTGTTTGAATAGTATGAGGAATTGCCACCATTTGATTAAAGGCCATAGAACCCTGCTCTTCTCTTTTCCATAACCGCTCTTTAAAGCCTTGATCAATTGCGCCATCCTCATAGAGACAATCCATGATGAAGTTTAGACCATCGGTATAGGAATAATCACTCAAGTCAAAGAAATTCTCTTCTTGAATCAGATTGGTCAATAAATACAAATTATCATCGATGACCGTTTTATTGTGCGTCACAAACTTTGCCTTTTCAATCTTGTGCTTTAATTCCTCTTCATCAAAAATTTCTTGAATTGCGAGTACGGGAACTTGGCATTCAAAAGGAATATCGACAGTTGTCAAAACTAAGTCATAACGATTTAAGATTTGAGCCGTAATCTGATCTAAGGAAAAGACGGTAATCTTGCTTTGATCATCAAGAATCTTTTTTAATTGCATAAACAATAAACGACTGGTAATAACACCAGCGCCACAAACCACCGCAATGGATTGCTTAGGCCGAGAAAGATTATTCACTTCAATAAAGACACCAAAATAAGAAGCAAGAAAGCCCAATTCACTTTGATTGACATCCAATCCACAGTTTTCTTTAATGACATGACTTGAAATTTGCGCCATTTGATAAGCCAATGGATATTTTTGTTGGATCTCTTCAATTAAAGGATTATCCACATGAATGCCATAACGAAGTCGATTGATCATAAACATCAAATGATATTGAAATTCATTCGCAAAATCGGTTGGATCAAATTGTACATTGAGCTCTTGGTCAATTCTTTCAAGAATCTTATTCATAAGATTTCCAACCTCATGATCCAATTCAATATCATATAAGTTATCACTATCTAAAGGAGTCCGCATACCAATGATTGGAAGCAATAAATAAATCTTTTCCTCAATCGGGAATTCACAAGAAAGAAAGGAGCCGACACGATTGATGGTTCGATCCACAAAGACAAAGCCACCACGGGCTGTTAGGGAATAATACTTTTCTGGAAGTCGACCAACAAAATGCCCAGTTAAAAAACGGTCCAGCATTAAAGTGAAATACTTATAAAAGCTTTTTCTTACTTCTCTTTCAAAGGGATGCACTTCAAAGGTTTTATTGATGATTTCAATGAGATCTTCATCCAATGGATAATCTTCATAAATTTCATCATAATTATTTTCAATGACATATTGTCGAATATCCAATTCACTTCCTTGAAGCATGAGACCTTTACTGGTTTTACCAACAATCGATAAATGATAAGGTTCAATTTCTTCTCTCAGCTTCTTTAAATCCTTAACTAAGGTGGAACGACCAACATTCATTTCATAGGCTAAATCATCTGTTAAGACAGGAGATACAGCGCGCATTAATTTACCAAAAATATAATTGATTCGTGCTCGAGATGAATTCATTAAATCGTTGGTGTTCATTATTTGACTATAGGCTTTTTTGAAGCTTTGTTGATCAAAAATACGTAACGAACAAATTCCTGAGGTAATTTCAATGATACCAGCACTTTTTAATTCATCATTGATAAGCTTGATATCATTGCGAATGGAGCGCTCGCTTACGCTTAATTTGTCTGCAAGCATCGTCAAAGACATAGAAGATCCTTTCCGAAGGATGTTTAAAATATTTGCGATTCGATTATCTCCAAATAAACTCTTCATTATTCATTTCTCTCTCCTTGTATTAAAATCATTATAACAAACCATCTAAACGCTTTCAGTAATGATTTTTCAAAGGAGTTGAAAAAAGGTGTACAAATTAATTTCAAGTCATAAGAAATTTGTTGCATTAAATGAAACCGTTTTCTTCTCTAAACTGAGGTCAGAAACATTCAAGGAGGAGAAAAAAATGAGTGAAAATTGGTTAGGACTTGACGGTCAAGTAATCATCGTAACTGGTGGTGCAAGTGGTATCGGAAAACATGTAGTAGATACGCTTGTGAATGTAGGAGCCAAGGCGGTTGTTGTTGACTTAAATGTCCAAACAGGAGATGAATTGGATGGTGCCTATTGTGTACAATGCAATGTAACCGATCCAGACAGCGTAAAGGAAATGATGAAGGCTGTGATGGACAAATTTGGAAAGGTTGATGGTTTAGTAAATAATGCGGGAATCAACTTACCAAGATTATTAGTCGATGTAAAAGGTGAAAGACCAGAATTTGAATTAAGCGTAGAAAGCTTTGACAAAATGTTTGCGGTCAATGTAAAAGGATTATTCTTAGTAGCACAAGCGGTTGCACGTGAATTGGTAAAACAAGGACATGGAGCAATCGTGAATATGTCAAGTGAATGTGGAAAAGAAGGTTCACAAGGACAAAGTGCATATTCAGCTACCAAAGGTGCCTGTGATTCATTCACAAGAAGCTGGGCAAAAGAAATTGGTAAATATGGTGTTCGTGTTGTTGCGTGTGCGCCAGGAATCATGGAAGCAACCGGTCTTCGTACACCAGCTTATAATGAAGCCTTAGCCTATACAAGAGGGGTAAAACCAGAAGAATTATCAACGGATTATTCAAAACAGGTTCCATTAGGACGTGATGGAAAATTGGATGAAGTTGGAAATTTAGTTGCCTTCTTATTATCAGATCGTGCTTCTTATATCTCTGGTACGACATACAATATTTCAGGTGGTAAATCTCGCGGATAAAAAATAGGAGGAAAGAAGAATGAGTGTATTGAAAATTGCCCTAGTCATTGGAGGTGCTTTTCTACTTCAATTTGTATTAAGTAGTTTCCAAATGAAGGATTTTAATAATGAATTTATCAAAATGCGACGAAAAGGACGTGTTGTCGTAGGACGAAAATCTGGTGGTTTTCATGCAGGCGCTATTGTTCTATTCCGAATTGATGAAAATGGCATCATCCTAGAAGGAAAGAAGATCGAAGGGGTGTCCTTTTTAGCCAAGGTAAAGGATTTTAGCGGCTTTGAAGGTATTTATGTCAAAGATCTAAATCAACAAATGGTGCCAAAAACACATAAGAATTTAAGAAAAGCCGTGGAGGATGCGGCCAATACTTACCGTAAATATATTAGTGGTGAGCAAATTGAAACACCTCCATCTCCATTCCAAAAGCTTGGAAATGTATTAAAGCGTAGTTAAACGCAGAAAGGAAAATAAAATGGAATTTTTAGTAAACGTTGCATCTGGGTTTATGAATCTATTTACCTTAGGTGGTGAACAATTTGTAAGTTGGGTAACAGGAATTATCCCTACTGTATTAATGTTATTAGTATTGATGAATGCGATTATTGCCTTAGCTGGACAAGAATCTGTTGATAAATTTGCGAAGGTATGTACAGGAAATCCAATCTTACGTTATGCGGTATTGCCTTTCGTTTCTGCTTTCATGTTAGGTAACCCAATGGCTTTATCTATCGGTAAATTTATGCCTGAATTCTACAAGCCTGCTTATTATGCATCTGCAACGTATCATTGTCATACAAACTCAGGTATTTTCCCTCATATTAATGCCAGTGAATTATTTGTTTATTTAGGTATCGCAAATGGAATCACAAAATTAGGATTGGATACAGCACCTTTAGCTGTTCGTTACTTATTAGTTGGTTTGGTTGCAAACTTCATTTCTGGATGGGTAACTGAATTTACAACACGTTATGTTGAGAAGCAACAAAATGTTAAATTAAATCGTGAATTTGAAACGGAATAATAGAAAGAGAGAGAAACAATGTCAGAATTAAGAGCAATAAAAATTGAAAGAGGACCTCAAGGCTTTGGTGGACCTTTAGTTGTACAACCAACTGAAAAAAAGAATAAAGTTATGTATATTACTGGTGGTGGAACCGCTCCAGAATGTTTAAATAAGATTTGTGAATTAAGTGGAATGGAACCAGTTGATGGATTCCATGGATCTGCACCAGAGGATGAGCTTGCGATGGTTATTATCGATTGTGGTGGAACCTTACGTTGTGGAATTTATCCACAAAAAAGAATTCCAACTGTGAATGTTATGCCAGTAGGAAAATCAGGACCTTTAGCACAATTTATTACTGAAGATATTTATGTATCTGCCGTTACAAGCAAACAAATCTCGTTAGCCGATGGTAGTGAAGTTGTTGCGACTAGCTCAACAGAAGAAGAAAAACCAAAATTCAATGCCGAACAAAAGGTTTCAGAAACCTTAGCAGCCCAAGAAAATAAATCAGTTATCACAAAATTAGGTCTTGGTGTAGGTAAGGTTGTCAATACCTTCTATCAAGCAGCACGTGATGCGATTCAAACTTGTATTACAACCTTATTACCATTCATGGCTTTCGTTAGTATGTTAATTGGTATTATCAATGGTTCTGGATTTGGAAACTGGTTTGCAGCTTTATTAACACCATTAGCTGGTAACGTTGTTGGTTTACTTGTCTTAGGTATCGTTTGTTCGATTCCAGGTTTATCTGCTTTATTAGGACCAGGTGCCGTAATTGCCCAAATCGTTGGTACATTAATTGGTGCTGAAATTGGAAAAGGTACGATTGCTCCTCAATTGGCATTGCCTGCATTATTCGCAATCAATACACAAGGTGCTTGTGACTTTATCCCAGTTGGTTTAGGTTTGGCTGAAGCAGAACCAGAAACAATTGAAGTTGGTGTATTATCTGTTATGTATTCTCGTTTCTTAACAGGTTGGATTCGTGTCTTAATTGCCTTTGCAGCAAGTTTTGGACTATACGCTTAAACAAATTCGGTTTAAAATAGAAGTAAGAATCTAGGAAAGGAATTGACATGGCTACAATTTATAAAAACAAAGTAAAAGAATTAGGAAAAGATGTAAATTCTTTTGCGGGTGCAGATTTTATTATTATCTTTGGTGATGGCGCACCTGCAGAACTCAAAGATTATTGTTATACCGTCGATGTAAATCCAATCGATGGAGAAATTAAAGCAGGACATAAGATTCGTTTTGATGAACAGGAATATCTTATTACCTGTGTTGGTGAAGAAGCGCCCGTTACATTAAAAGGTTTAGGCCATTGTACAATTCGTTTCAATGGTGCTACAACGGCTGAGCTTCCAGGCACTTTGTATGTCGAACAAAAGCCTTTGCCAACGATTTCAGTTGGTACTGTAATCGAAATTGTTGAATAAAGATGGAGATTTAATATGGAATATGAAATTGAAGGGACTTTAAAATTACCGAGATTAATTTTTGATGAAGAAAAATTAACGGTGATTGAAAAAGGGAAGGAAAGAGTGTATTGGTATAAATCCATTGAACAAATTCAAATTGTTTATAAACAATGGTTTTCTGACTTTGGTGCCATTGAAATGCGCTATCAAGGAAAGATGATTACCATCATGTATAATAAGCTTTATACCAAAAAAGTGGAAAAAGCGTTAAAGATGGTCAAACAGCCTTTACAACCCTCATCAACTTCAATTTCAATGCCATCGGATCCTGTTGCTTATCTACAAAAATGTAAAGAAATGTTAGAGTTAGGATTGATTACCGAAGACGATTACAATCAAAAGAAACAAGAAGTTTTAAGTTTTAAGAAATGAAAGGTCTCGATTTGAGGCCTTTTTTCATATATTAAGAAATTGGTTTCGGAAGAGGATAAACTCATTAGTGAACAAATACATATATATCACAAGTGAAAAATTATAATGCATGACAAAAATGACTATGAATATAGCCTTTTTTGAATATGG
>CAVKAP010000082.1:0-9684 GCA_963654445.1 Segatella copri | reverse complement strand
AAGAATGCGTATGATAAAAAGATGTGAAAATGAATATTTAAAGGGGATTTTATCGGATCAAGATTTTCAAGACTTCTTTCTTGCGATGAAAGTATTACCAGCACTAAATGTAGAAGATGTAACTTGTACTTTAGATGAGGATGGCTTTCAAATTGCTGACTTTGTGATTGATGGTGAAAATATAGATTGGAAAGAAAAATATCCATTAACGATTGAATATTTAAAACAAATGTGTGATCCAGAAATGAATATCATTAATTATTGGAAGATGTAATCGACAGGAAGATAGAAAGGTGTCCTATGCAAGCTGTTTTTTTAAAGAATAAAAGCAATGAAATAATCCATTCTATTCAAGAAAGTGAAAATCTTGAGGATGATATATTTTGTGTGGGAATGTATCAGCCGATCGAAGCAGATTATACAATCAAGATTCCTCAATATCTTCGAATTGGAAAAGAGAAATCGTTTCATATTGCTTTTGTAGCAGAGGAAAAGGAAACAATTGAATTTTTAAAGGAACAGCCTTATTCCTTTCATTGTGAAAAAAGGGATGGAAGGGTATATTTTCTTCCTGATAAATTTGATCGTAATGTTGTAGGAGAAAGTGTCTTTCTATATACAAAAGAAAATGAAATCTATAAAATAACCCTTTCTATTCTTCCGATGATGGATGAACAAGTCTATGAACAAATCAAGAAAGACCTAACGTCGGTTAGTGTACGACTTCTCTATAAGTCAAAGGAAGATGAAGCCAGTAAGCGAATAAAAAAAGAGGCTCTATCTGAATATGATTTCGAAATTCAGCAATTAGAGAAAAGTATAAAGGAATTAGAGCGAACCTTATATGCTTTGAATCAAGATCCAGTAAGCGATTTAACTTGGAAAATAGATCGACAAAGCTTTCGGAAGGTTAAGCGTTTGGATGCGAATAGTATCATGGATCATTATGTTCTACAAAAACCAAAGATACGTGTCAGAGCGCATGAGAAAACATTTAATATTCATGAAAACCAAATAATTTATAGCTTTTTAAAATTGTTAGAAAAACGTTTACAGGAATTAAAAATAGAAATTGCAGAAAAACAAGAGACGTCCAATCAAATTGAACAAGAGGCATCAAAGAAAAGATCTTTTGATCAACTTTTACAAACAATCACTAAGCTAGAGAAGAAAATTCAAAAAATCAATCAGCTTAAAATTTTTCAAAAAGATAAATTTGAAGTGCATGCCGTATATCCTTTAAAACCATCAAATTTGTTTGTGAATCATAAGAAATATCGAAAGGTCTTTCAAATCATGAGTACATATAAAGAAGTAGGAAGTCTTTTAGAACAAAATCTAACGGAATATAATAGCGTTCATAAATCAAGTGAGCTTTATGAGATTTGGTGTTATTTTAAGATCTTAGAAATTCTCACTTTAGAAAAAGGATATCAGATTGATAAAATTTCTTGGCCTGGAAAGATAAGTGAACCTTTTGTTTTTGAAAATTGGCACAAAACAGATATTCATAAGCTTCTTCGTAAAATTTCAAATTATATTGAAAAGAATGAGAAGAAAGATTCCATTAAAAGCTTAGAGGAGCTGGTTATTCATCTTGTGAATGGAGAAAAGGATATTTATCTTGGATATAATTGTACCTTTAAAGCAAGGCATACTGCTCAAAGTAGATTTCAAAAGATTTCCAATCGATTAAGACCGGATATTTTTTACTTCTCAATAAGGAGATTTTCTTTAGCTGTGATGCAAAGTATAAGGATTATCGTAAACAGGGGATGGGCTTACAAGCGTGGTATACCGATTTGTTTGAATGTGCGGCGTATAAATATCTTTTTCGTTTAGATTTAGGAAATGAAGAAAATTCCTGTGAAGGTGGCCTATTGGTGAAAGAGCGATTTGTAGAAGTAGACAAACAAATGAATGTTTTGAAAAATGGTGGCTCCTGTATCTTATCACCTGCTATGGCAGATTTTGATCAACCATCTAAATACAATGGTTATCAAATTCAAGAACAATATAAAACCTTCCTAAAGTATTTAAAAGAAGGAAAGGTGAATCGAGATCTTTTTGGACAAGAAAAGTTAGAGCCAGAAGAATATACTATTCATCTTCAAAATGAAATTTCTACAAAGGACTATGAATACCATGTGGCATCCATTCGCTTTCTTCCAAATGATTATCGAGGCTTTCTTCTATTATTTTTAGAAGCATTAAAATATGAACAGGCCCATTTTCTAGAGGAAATGTGGTAGGAATCGTAAAAAGACAAAAAAACAATTTGATTACAATAAGACATTATCATTTTGGAATCAGACGGATAGTACTTTTTAAAATTTTTGATTTGACATAACATTTAAAGAAATGATATTATTCAACGCGTACTTTTGGTGTAATTGGAAACTGCTTGGCTGAACAACACAAAAGTTTGAGGAGGAACTTATTATGCCAAAAACTAAATTTCAAAATGTGATTTTCACACTGATGATGTCTTTTCTTATGGTTTATGCGATGATTTGTTACAACATTGCATTAAATATGAAGGGAATGCAAAATCTTGTCTTCTTAAATGCCTTTCATGAATTAATCATTATGTGGCCGGTTGCTTTTTTATTAGAATTCTTTTTAGTTGACAATATTGCCCATAAACTTGCATTTAAAGTAGTAAAACCAACAGATCGCCCATTTGTGATTACTCTAGCGATTTCATTCTATATTATTTGTATTATGTGTCCAATTATGAGTTTAATTGCAACGGTATTATTCAAAACACTTAGTGCACAATTTATTTCGATTTGGTTTACAACCGTATTATTTAATTTCCCAATGGCCTTTTTCTGGCAAATTTGTTATTGCGGGCCATTTATTCGATTTATCTTTTCAAAGTTATTTCAAGACTAAGAACTCCAGTCATTGGAGTTTTTTTGTATCCTAAATAGTGTAAAAATAGTGAAATTTTATCAGAAAAAGCCTTATAAATGTGTGTTGTTTAAAAAGAATTTGGATGTCACATGAGTGAACTTCGTTCTTGTCGAGCTATCCATTCCATGATTATAGATACAATATACTGTTGTTCTTCTTGGGATAGCTCTTTTTCTTTTGGAATGTGATGCCATTTTTCAAGGCAGCCTCGGCAACAACATCCCGTCGCATGCTGCGCTAAGAAAACAGGGTGTCCTTTCATTGGTGTTTGTGAACCGTCATGATAAGGATGCGTGGGAGCAAGTCGTGTTTTAATGAAATCGCAGGCATGTGAATCAATGATTTTCCATCCTTTTTGATGCAAATAGTCACGTTCTTTTTTTCTAAGTGTAAAGGAAGAACGAAATTTAGAATGGGCTAGACGTTGGAATAAGTCTTGATGAGGAAAGTAATCAATTTGTGCTTTTCTTGCCTGTTGGATTTGTAAATGTTCAGGGATGGAATAGCTTTTCCCATCCTTGATCAGAATAGGTCCTGTGGATAGAAAGAGAAAAAGACAATGATGTTGGATGCATTGTTGGCGTAAATCAAGCACCCAATCATAATTACAATAAGGCTTTGCTCCATAGGCAATAATCATATCAATCTTAGAAAAATCAAGAGAAGGATAGGCTTGATTCATTTTACATTCGAGTATCATAGATGCATTTTATCATGTTATACTAAGGCTATGAAAAAGTTTGTTCTTATCTTATGTTCTATTTTATTGTTATGTTCTTGCTCAAATCAAAATCAAGCAGAACAGCTTGTGGAAAGCTATATGGAAACCATGTCCGAAGGTAAAACGGTACAAGCCAATAAAATGCTTGAGAATGCTCAAGAAGAAATTTCTTTGGATGAAATGGCAAAGGAAGCTGGATATACTGGTAAAACTAAAAGATATTTTGAATCCTATATGAAATATTTAATTGGTAAGCAATGGGAATCTTATGAAATTACGGATGTTTCAAAGGGAAGGGATTATTACTTAGTTTATGCGAGCGTAAAAGGGATTGCAGCTGATGATTTTGAAAAGCTGGATCAGAGCAAGCTGATTGAAAAGCTTCAAGAGAATTTAAAAAATAGTCAAAGTGAGGAAGAGAAAGAAAAAGCCTTCAAAGAATATTTTAAAGAATGTAAGGATGAAGTGGATACGCTATCCACAATTAAACGAAAAGTTGTATTTAAAGTGGAAGCGAATAATGATACCTATCAAATTACATCCATTGATTTAGATGAATAAACGGAGTTCTATTGAACTCCGTTTGTTGATATTTCTACTGGTTTATTTAGGATGTACATAAATTGTTCACCCGTAATGGTTTCCTTTTCATAAAGGTATTTGGCCAATTCATGTAATTTACCTAGGTTATCTTTTAGGATTTGAATGGCTTCATCATGGGCCTTTTGAATTAATGCGACAACTTCTTCATCAATTTTAGTTGCAGTTTGATCGGAACAAGCCAAGGAAGTATCACCACCTAAGTATTGATTATTGACAGTAGATAAAGCCGTCATACCAAAGGTTGAGCTCATTCCAAAGCGTGTAATCATAGCACGAGCGATTTTGGTTGCTTGTTCAATGTCATTGGAAGCACCCGATGTATAATTTCCAAAGATGATTTCTTCGGCAGCACGACCAGCCGTATAGGTGACAATCTTTGAATACAATTCATCCTTGGATAAAAGATTTTGTTCATCCTCTTCAACCTGCATTGTATAGCCTAAGGCACCCTTTGTTCTTGGAATAATCGTAATCTTATGAACTGGGGCACTATTTTTTGTTTTTGCGGCAACTAAGGCATGACCAATTTCATGATAAGAAACAATTAGCTTTTCTTTTGGTGAAATAACCGCACCCTTCTTTTGTTCTCCGGCAATAACGATTTCAATCGCTTCTTCTAAGTCCTTTTGAACGACTTGTTTTCTTCCATCACGAACGGCAAGTAAAGCACCTTCGTTAATAATGTTGGCTAAATCAGCTCCACTTGAACCAGCAGCTGCTCTGGCAACAACGTTAAAATCAATATCGTTTGAATGTTTGATCTTTTGGGCATGTAATTTCAAAATGGCTTCACGACCAGCTAAATCTGGAAGCTCAACCGGAATCCGTCGGTCAAAACGACCAGGACGAGTTAAGGCAGGATCAAGAATTTCCGGACGATTGGTTGCAGCTAATAGCACAACACCCTTTGAACCATCAAAGCCATCCATTTCTGCTAACAATTGGTTTAAGGTTTGTTCACGTTCATCATTTCCACCCATGGATCCTGCGCCATCTCTTTTTTTACCAATGGTATCAATTTCATCGATAAAAACGATACATGGTGCTTTTTCACGCGCTTGTTTAAATAAATCACGAACCTTTGCGGCACCACGTCCGACAAACATTTCAACAAATTCAGAACCAGAAATTGAGAAGAAAGGAACACCCGCTTCTCCAGCAACCGCCTTAGCCAATAAAGTTTTTCCGGTTCCAGGAGGCCCAACTAAAAGTGCGCCCTTTGGCATTTTTGCACCAATTTCCGAATATTTTTTCGGATTGTTTAAAAAGTCAACAATTTCTACTAAATTATCCTTTGCTTCTTGTTGTCCAGCAACATCATCAAATGTAATACCAGTTTTCTTTCCTTCATAGACCTTGGCATTGGATTTACCTAAATTACCGAAACCTCCAAAGCCACCAAAGCCATTTCCATCTTCATTTCCACCTGGCATAAAGGTAAAGGTTGAGTCATCACCACCCATTTTTTCACGCATCTTTTTCATGCTTCTTCGCATAAGCCACGTCAAAATAAAGATAGGAAGCATAAAGGTAATCAAAAAGTAAATGATTGGGTTATCTAAAGCTGAGGATTGATGAATCTTTTGTGAAAAGTCCACATCTGCTTTTTGAAGACGATTGACCAAATCACTATCGTTCATTTCTCCTGTTTGATACGTTTTATTTGTATCACCCTTCAAGGTGTAGTAAATGGTATTTTCATCAATCTGTACTTCTTCAACCTTCTTTTTCTCAACTTGAGTTAAAAAGGCTGAATAAGAGGTTTGTTCAAGTCTTGCTCGTGAGATAAGAGGTGCAACCACTAAATCTAAAACTAAAAGTACAATTAAGAAGATTCCATAAATTCGAAATATCTGTTTTTTGTTTTTCATAAAGTCCTCCGATGCATTCATTATATCTTTTTTTAGCATAGTTTCAATAAGAGTGCTAATTTTACTTAATTTCACATTATTTAGCACTGTATTTGTGAAAAGTTTATGATTTATGAACATATGAAAGATTTTTGTATCTTAAATGTAAGCATGTGGAATTTTTTTGAAATTGCTTTCATATTTATGTAAAATAGAAACGTTATGTAAAGGAGAAGTTTATGGAAGTATTAAAAGGTGTGGTAAAGAAATACAATGAGACCAGCTTGATTCTTCGAATTGTGATTGGTTTGATTGTTGGTACTCTTTTAGGAATCTTTGTGAAGGGTTTACCCATTTCAATCTTAGGTGATATGTTCAAAGGATCATTACGATCCATTGCCCCTATTTTAGTGTTTGTCTTGATCACAAATGCATTGTCCTCATCAAGTAGTAAGATGGATCGTCGTTTTGGACGTGTTATCTTTCTTTATATGTTGAGTACATTTTTAGCAGCAGTTGTTGCGGTATGTGGAAGCTTCTTGTTCCCACAAACCTTGATTTTAGCTGAAAAAGCAAGTAGTGATTCAGCTGCTCCAACTGGAATTGCAGAGGTTATCTCAAATTTATTAAATAATATGGTTATGAATCCAGTACAAGCTTTATCCGAAGGAAATTATATCAGTATTTTATTCTGGTCGATTTTGTTGGGATTGGCATTGAAGAAATTAGCCAAAGACAGCACAAAAAATATGTTGGAAGATATTTCTGAAGGTGTAAGTCAATTGGTTCGTTGGATCATTAACCTAGCACCATTTGGAATTATGGGTCTAACTTATTCTATGGTCAGTGAAAATGGTGTTTCTATCTTTGTGAATTATGGATCTTTATTATGTCTATTAGTTGGATGTATGTTGTTGGTGGCATTGGTTGTCGATCCGTTGATTGCGTTTATCTATTTACGTAGAAATCCATATCCATTGGTATTCCGTTGTTTAAAGGAAAGTGGTATTATGGCTTTCTTTACACGTAGTTCAGCTGCCAATATTCCAGTCAATATGGCACTTTGTGAAAAGCTTTTATTAGATGAAGAAATGTATTCTGTTTCAATTCCATTAGGCGCAACTATTAATATGGATGGAGCAGCTGTTACAATTACTGTATTTACCTTGGCAACAGCACATACATTAAATATGACGGTTGATTTTGCGACGGCTTTAGTTTTAAGTGTATTAGCTACTTTAGCAGCTTGTGGTGCAAGTGGAGTTGCTGGAGGAAGTCTTCTATTAATTCCAATGGCTTGTTCTTTGTTTGGAATCAATCAAGACATTGCCATGCAAGCAGTTGGTATCGGCTTTATCATTGGAGTTATTCAAGATAGTGTTGAAACAGCCTTGAATTCAGCTGGAGATGTTATGTTTGCAGCTACGGCAGAATATAAACAATGGATTGTTGATGGACATGCAGATGATCTTCCTAAATTCTTAGGTGGAAAAAGAGATACAGAGGTATAGAAAAAAATCGAAGAGAGATCTTCGATTTTTTTATGCATGTTATAATAAAGCTTTTGTGAAGGATTTGGTTTTTGTCAGGGCATAGAGCATGACGACAAGTTCGGTTATTGGCATCGCAAACCAAATGGCATTCGCATTGATAAGCTTTGGAATAAGTAGAATACAAAGACCACTGATGATTAATCCTCGTGCTACAGAGACCACAAAGGCAGCTTTTGGCTGCATAATGGCTTGAAAATAGTAGGTTGAAAAAATATTAAAAGGTAAGAGCAAAAAGGATAGGGCATAGCTCCGAATAATAGCAGGAGCCATTTCTAAAATTTCCGTGGTTGGCGCCATAAAAATACGGATATAAACATTTGGACAGATCATACTCAAAGCGGTCCAGAAAATGCCAAAAAAGGCCGTTGTCCAAAGAGCCAAATGAAGCGTTTCTTTAATACGTTCTCCATTGTTAGCACCATAGTTTGTAGAAATAATCGGTTGACTCGCTTGTCCAACACTGTAGGCACAACATTGTACAAAGGTGCTTACTTGAATGATGGGGCCATAAATGGCAAGGGCATTCGCTCCAAGATATTTCATGATTTGACGATTGAAAAGAACCGTTAAAATGCCCATGGCTACATCAATAAAAAAGGTTGAGAAGCCAGTAATACAAATCTTTTCTAGCTTATGGAAAAGTCTTTCTGGTTTTACAAGGCGAAGGGTATTTTTATGCGAAATAAAATGCGTAAGCATTGCCAAAAAGGAAAATACCGAACCAATAGCCGTTGCCAGTCCTGCTCCATAGATTCCCATATTACAAGTAAAGACAAAGAAATAGTCGCCAAACACATTGAAGATTCCACCAAATAAAACCGCAAAGGTTGCCAAGCCTGGATTCTTATCGTTCCGTAAAAAGGCCGCTAACATTTGATTAAATAAGAATAAAGGAAAGACATATTTAATTGGAATCATATATTGGTGTGCCAATTGAAGTAGAGATTCATTGGCTCCGAAAAAGGTTAATATTGGACCTTCAAAGAAGAGAATGCCAATCCATGCAAGAAATGATAATAAAACCGAACCAATAAGAGCTGCGCTAAAATATTGGTTTTCACTTCCATTGCTCTTCTTATTACCACGCTTAGTACTAAATATTACACTGCCACCAATTCCCATCAAAAGCCCTAAACTATAAATGATATTCCATACCGGTGCCACAACAGCCAATGCTGCAGTTCCTTGTGGCCCATGATATTGTCCAACCATTGCGGTATCTACAATAGAATAAACGGATGTAATCATTGCACTTCCAAAGGCAGCAGCTAAGTATTTAAAATACATTGGTCTAATTCTTGAATGTAAAAAATCCATATTCTTTTCCTCCTAAAAAAAGCCGGACAAGAAACAGATATTTCAACCTGTCTCTTATCCGGCTATCATTTCTTTGAATAACTCGCCCTCCGAGCTCTCCATTTATAACATGATTCCGTCTTTACGTCAAGAAGGCCTTTTTTTAAGGCGTTTAACTGAAATAAAAATAGAGCTTTCAACTATTGTACTAAAAGAAAAATAGATGATAAATATAAAAGAATATTCGATAAACGATAATAAATTATTGACATATATAGTTTTGCGTTGTATAAATAGAATAACAAAAAGTTGAACGTACAATAGATTGGAGAGAATTATGAAAAAACAGATTAAAAGATCAATGTTTATTATCCCCCTTGCATTAACAATGATCATTCCAAATACATTATCCATTGCAGCCGAAGAGCCACAAACGCAAGAACAAATAGTCGATCAAGGACAAAAAGACGCAACAGAAACAAAGGAAGAAAACTATCAATATGTTGCGACCTTCTATGATGAAGATGGAACCTTACTGGATTCAATTTCAAAAGAAAGCAGTGACTCATCAATTATCATCAATCCGACAAAGCTTCCTACAAAGGAAGGCTATACCTTTATTGGATGGACAAAGACACAAGGGACTTCAACCATTGATTTCAATAAAGAAGAAGTAACACTTGATCAAACAAATCCAGAAGTGAAATTCTATGCAGTCTATCAAGAAAATCCAAAGGAAGAA
>CAVKAP010000081.1:7716-11273 GCA_963654445.1 Segatella copri | reverse complement strand
AGAGTGAGGTGCGTTATGTCAGAAGAGAAGAAACCATCTTTGTTTCGTAAGAAGAGTGAAGAATATATTGATTCACCGGAAAAATTAGATCATTACTTACATGTAACAAATCCTGGGGTTTGGGCATTGTTATTAGCTGTCTTTTTTTTATTGATTGGTTTTTGTGTTTGGGGGAATATGGGAGAGCTTCAAACCCATGTATCAATCGCAATCGTTAGTGAAAATGGCAATTGTGTAGCTTATGTTCCTGAAAGTGCTGTAAAGGCGGTTGTCAATACACGTGAAGTAGATGTTGAAGGGAAAACCTATACCTTAAGTCCGAATGCGATGGTACCAATGTCGATTACAGATAGCACAAATATTTATATTCGTATGGCAGGTAGTCTAAGTGTAGGGGATATTGTCTATGAAATACCTATGGAAGGACGCTTACAGGATGGTGTGTATAGTGGAGATGTCGTGACTGAAACGGTTACACCGATGTCTTTATTATTGAATTAGGTGGACATATGGCAAGAAAAATAAAAAAGCCTTTAGAAAAAGGGATAGCTCGTGTTCCAGTCATTATGCAGTTAGAAATGCTGGAATGTGGTGCTGCCAGCCTTGCGATGGTTATGGGCTATTATGAAAAATGGATTACTTTGGAACAAGCACGTGTGGATTGTGGGGTATCACGGGATGGCTCCAGTGCGAAAAATATTATGCAGGCTGCCAAAAGCTATGGCATGGAGGTCCATGCTTACCGATTAGAGCCTGAAGATTTATTAGAGGAAGGACCCTTTCCTTGTATTATTCATTGGGGCTTTAATCACTTTGTGGTTTTAGATGGCTTTAAAAAGAAAAAAGCCGTATTAAATGATCCAGCACGTGGTCGTGTTGTGGTTTCTTGGGATGAGTTTGATAAAAACTTTACTGGGGTTTGTATGACCATTGAACCAGGGGAAGGCTTTCAACCCTCTGGTCGTAAAAAAACGGTATGGGATTATACAAAAGAGCGTATGGCTGGAACAGGCATTGCGATTAACTTTGTGATTCTTACTACAACGATCATTTCTTTATTAACCGCTATTCAACCGGTCTTTAACCGTATCTTTTTGGACCGTTTATTAACGGGCGAAAATCCGGATTGGTTATGGCCCTTTGTGAGTGTTTTTAGTGTCTTTGCAACGATTATTGTTTTAATGAATTGGGTCAATGCAATCTATGGCTTAAAGATTCAAGGGAAGATGAGTGCGGTTGGTTCTTCTTCCTATTTATGGAAAATTTTACGTTTACCTATGCAATTTTTTGATCAAAGACTTGCCGGAGATTTAAGTGAAAGACAGGCAACCAATGCATCCATTGCAGGAAGTCTTGTGAATACCTTTGGACCGTTATTAATTAATACCGCAATGATGGTTTTCTACTTATTTATTATGGTACGACATAATCTTTATTTAACCTTAATTGGTGTAGGTGCTATTTTTGTTAATATGTTTGTTTCAGCTGTTATTACCAATAAACGCATTAATATTCAACGTGTCCAAATGCGTGATCAAAGTAAATTAAGCAGTTCGGTCATTGCGGGAATTGACATGATTGAAACCATTAAAGCCAGTGGAGCAGAAAAAGGTTATTTTGGACGGATTGCTGGCTATCAAGCCAGTGTCAATGCCCAACAAATGCAATATGCGAAGCTGAATCAATGGCTTGGTATGATTCCTACGTTATGTACTTCTTTAGCTAATTTAGCCGTTTTAGGCTTAGGAATTAAATTTGTCTTAGATGGGGAAATGACTATTGGTATGGTCATGGCTTTTCAAGGCTTCTTATCCGCTTTTACAACCCCTGCAACCTCTTTGATTTCAGCCAGTCAATCGATGCAGGAAATGATTACTCAAATGGAACGTGTGGATGATGTCATGAGCTATGCCAATGATCCTTGGTTTGAGGATAAGAAAAGAGATGAAATGTCCGATAAGCTAAATGGCCATGTCAAAATGGACCATGTCACCTTTGGTTATTCACGATTTGATCCACCTTTAATTGAAGACTTTTGTATGGAGGTACAGCCTGGACAAAAGGTAGCCTTTGTCGGCGGCTCTGGCTGTGGAAAATCAACCTTAGTTAAGCTATTAGCAGGACTTGCTCAGGCATGGAGTGGAAGCGTTGAATTTGATGGGAAATCCATTTCAGAAATTGATCGAGATGTCTTTGCAGGTTCAGTATCGGTTGTCGATCAAGACATCATTTTATTTGATGATACGGTTGCTCATAATATTTCAATGTGGGATAGTACGATGGATGATTTCGATATTGCTAAAGCAGCACGTGATGCCCAAATTCATAAGGATATCATGCAGGATGGTGGCTATCAGACAAAAATCCTTGAAGGTGGACGGAATATGTCAGGTGGACAAAGACAACGCTTAGAAATTGCGCGTGCCTTAAGTCAAAATCCTTCCATTTGTATATTGGATGAAGCCACTTCAGCATTGGATGCCAAAACGGAATATGATGTTGTACAAGCCATTAGTGCACGTGGCATTACTTGTATTATTATTGCCCATCGTTTATCAACCATTCGTGATTGTGATGAAATTGTTGTGATGGACCATGGCAAGGTAGTTGAACGAGGCAAGCATGAAGACTTAATGGCTTTAAATGGGGCTTATACTAAGCTTGTAAGTAATGAATAGGAGAGAAGCGATGAGTGATTTTCAAGAAGAAATTAGAAAAAGAAAAAAGCACGAAGATGAACTTCTTTCCGAAGCCTTTCAAAGCATATCACAAGCCGTAGCGCACCATAAAATTGGCGATGGAATCTATGAAGAAGGAAGAGATGTCAAGGATGCGCTTTCCCAATTGTTACGATACTTTGATATTAAAGAAAAGGAAGTACCCAAACAATTAGAAACATTAGAAGAAAAATTGGATTTTCTCTTATCTTCAACTGGTATTTTTTATCGTGAAGTGCAATTAGAGCCAAGCTGGTTTATGGATGGAATGGGTGTAATGATGACGACCTTAAAAGAAGATGGATCGGTTATTACGGTCGTTCCAGGAGGAGCTGGTGGTTTTGTCTATGTGAATCCACATACAGGAAAGAAAAAATGGGTTACTAAAAAGGAATCCGAATTGATGGGATTGGAAGCCTATTTATTCTATCGTCCTTTACCGATGCGAAAGCTTAGACCTTGGGATATATGGCGTTATATGAAGGATTGTTTGACCTTTTGGGATCTCTTTAGCTTTGGCAATGCAGCTCTTATTATTACCTTGATTGGTTTGTTGATTCCTAAGCTAAATAATTTATTAACTGGAACGGTTATTAGTGCCCATAGTCAACGCTTATTGATTGCAGTCATGGTTTTTATGGTTTCCGTTACAATTGGAAATGCAATCTTTACCTCGATTAAACAATTATTAATTACACGTATTGGAACCAAGCTAAAGAATAATATTGTCTCAGCTACGATGATGCGTGTGTTATCTTTACCAACGGATTTTTTTAAGAATTATTCAACCGGTGAATTAAACCAATACTTATCGAATATGTCCAATATTTGTGATACGGT
>CAVKAP010000081.1:0-7427 GCA_963654445.1 Segatella copri | reverse complement strand
AAAGAAGCAGAATTACAATATGATCCACCGGCACAAATTAAGTTGAATTCAGTGGTTACCACTGCCATCTCTTTAGGCGGAACCGTCTTTATTTATTTTACAGCGGTGAAAAGTGGGGTATCGGTTGCCGATTATTATGCCTTTAATTCAGCCTATGCCTATATATCCAGTGCCTTTACAGCCCTTGCATCAACCGCAACAACCATTGCGACTATTCGACCAGGACTTGAATTGATTCGTCCCTTACTTGAAGCGGAACCAGAAAGCGATGAAGAGTTAGAAACAGTAACCGACTTATCGGGAAATATTGAAATTAGTCATGTTTCCTTCCGTTACAGCAAGGATTCACCGATGGTCTTAAAGGATTTATCACTCATGATTCCTTCGGGGCAATATGTAGCCATTGTAGGAAAGACGGGTTGTGGAAAATCCACCTTATTGCGTTTGTTACTTGGCTTTGAAACACCGACCAAGGGTTCGATTTTATATGATGAAAAGGATACCCATGGACTAGATATGCATTCGGTTCGTAAAAAAATTGGAACGGTCATGCAGGATGGAAAGCTTTTTCAAGGTAGCATCTTTGAAAATATCATTATTGCAGATCCAACCTTATCTATGGAGGATGCCTGGGAAGCGGCAAAGATTGCTGGGATTGATGAAGATATTGAAAGGATGCCAATGAAGATGCATACCATGATTAGTGGTATGGGCGGTGGAATTTCGGGTGGTCAGAAACAACGATTGATGATTGCGCGTGCCATTGCACCAAAACCGAAAATTTTATTCTTAGATGAAGCGACTTCCGCATTAGATAACATTACCCAAAAACATGTTTCGGATTCACTCGATAAATTAAATTGTACGCGCGTTGTGATTGCCCATCGTTTATCAACGATTCGCCATTGTGATCGTATCTTGGTTTTAGATCAAGGACGGATCATTGAGGATGGCACCTATGATGAATTAATGGAGGAGAAAGGTTTCTTTGCGCAATTAGTAGAAAGGCAACGTGTATAATGACCTTTGAAGAAGTATTAGAAAGAGATGGAAAGCTTGTTTATACCAATAAAGGTGTCTCTATGATGCCTTTATTGCGTCAGGATCAAGATCTATTAGTCATTGAAAAATGTGATCCTTCAGCCTTAAAAAAATACGATGCGGTTTTATTTGTTCGCAAGAATCAAAGGAAAAATTATGTTCTACATCGCATTTTAAAAGTGAATCCAGATGGAAGCTATTGGATTGTGGGGGATCATTGTAGCAGTGGTGAACGAGTAGAACCGGAACAGATTCTAGGAAAGCTCGTTCAAATCAAACGCAATGGAAAAACGATTGAACTTACGGATAAAGGCTATTTATTTTATGTGCATCTATGGTGTGATTTTTATCCCATTCGTTTTTTCCTTTTAAGAAGTAAAAATTTTATTTATCGCGTTATTTGTAAGCTAAGGAGGTGTTTATATGGCAAGTAAACAAGAACCCATTCATATTCATATTGATGCCTCCCATAAATGGTTTGATTTACATTTAGATGAAGTATGGCGCTATCGTGAATTGATTTTCTTATTTACGAAAAGAACCTTTCAGGTTTCTTATAAACAAACCATCCTTGGTCCACTATGGCTTTTTATTAATCCTTTGATGACATCCCTTGTCTATGTGATTTTATTTGGGAATATCGCAAGGCTATCAACGGATGGAATTCCCCAAATTCTTTTTTATTTAACCGGAACTGCCATTTGGACTTTATTCTCAAGCTGTTTAAGCAACAATGCCTCTACCTTTACAAGTAATGCCAATCTCTTTGGAAAGATTTACTTTCCTCGTTTAACGATTCCTTTATCAAACTTATTTTCGGCTTTGATTCGTTTTGGCATTTCAATGGTTTTGGTTGCTCTTTTGTTGGTTTACTATGTCCTAAATGGAATGGTTTTACCACATTTTAAAGCTTGGATCCTTCTTCCATTTCTTTTGATTTGGATTGCTTGGATTGGTATGTCTTGTGGTATTTTGATTTCTTCTTTAACAACAAAGTATCGCGATTTAAATGTCTTGGTTTCCTTTGGATTAAGTCTTTGGATGTATGCGAGTCCCATCGTTTATCCAATGAGTCAATTACCATCTGGATGGATTAAGACTTTAGTATCAATCAATCCATTATCGGGTCCTATTGAGCTCTTTCGTTATGCACTTTTAGGCCAAGGAAGCATCAATATGGCTAGTTTAATTTTCTCATTGATTTTTGCGTTGGTCTTTGGTTTTCTTTCAATTGTCGTCTTTAATAAGGTTGAAAGAAATTTTATTGATACGGTTTAGGTGAAGTATGGAAAATGTAGCAATTCAAATTTCAAATGTAAAAAAACGCTATCGTCTTGGTGCTATTGGTGGAAGAACCCTACAAGCCGATTTACAATCCTGGTGGGCGAAAAAAAGAGGGAAAGAAGATCCCAATCTTCCAATTGGGATGCGTCAGGATCTGATTGGAAAAGAATTTATGGCTCTTGATGGCATAAATTTAACCATTCATCAAGGAGAGACCATTGGTATTATTGGAGCCAACGGTGCCGGGAAGTCCACTTTATTAAAGCTTTTATCACGTATTACGGCACCGACCTGTGGACAAATTGATATCTATGGACGAATCACTTCGATGTTAGAGGTAGGAACTGGCTTTCATGGGGAGATGACGGGACGAGAAAATATTTATATGAATGGTGCAATTCTAGGTATGAGTAAGGCAGAAATTGATGAGCAGATGGATGCCATTATTGAATTTAGTGAAGTGGCAGAATTCATTGATACGCCAGTCAAACGTTATTCCTCTGGTATGTTTGTGAAATTAGCCTTTGCGGTAGCAGCTCATTTAAAAAGTGAAATCATGATTATGGATGAAGTCTTAGCCGTTGGCGATATGGCCTTTCAAAATAAATGCTTGGATAAAATGCGCAATGTAGCTCAATTGGAAGGACGAACCATTCTTTATGTCAGTCATAATATGAATACGATTCGTCGTTTGTGTAAGCGTTGTGTTGTCTTAGAAAAAGGAAAAATCATTTATGATGGAGATGTTGAGCATGCCATTGCGATCTATATGGATCATGGCTGTCAAATCAATCAAGTCAACTTGGATTTGACAAAGATTCCTCACTTCCATGCTGGTAAACAAGAGGATTTGCAGATGACGCATTTATTATTACCAGATAAAATCAGTCCAAGCTATGAAGAAAAAGAAGACTTAGATATGGTGATTAAGGTTTCACATAAAAAAGATTATAAAAACTTAATCTTTCGTATCACACTACGAACCGATACTGATGTAGGAATTGGAACCTCTTGGTCTAAACCCTTTGATTTATTAGGAGAGCAAAGTCAAAGTTTTCGTTTTAAAATGAGTATGGAAAATATTGAAAAGGGATTGTTTTATTTAAGTATTGGTTTATATCAAAAGGATGAAATTGGCCGAGAACAGCTTTTAGACCATATTACACGTGCTTTAAAAATCGAAGTGTTAGGAAGTCCAATTTGGTATACGAGTGCCTATGGTAATATTCGTTTACCTGAAATAACAGTCGAAAAAGTTAAGGGTTGATAAATATGAGCATTAGTAGATTATTTACTGGTGCTTTTTTTGTACATAGGAATTTGATAAAAATATTGCGAAATGAAAATAAAGGAATTGAAGCATCATCAATATGTGTGCTTGACGTATTCACATTATTTTTTTACTTTTAGACTTCTTTAGACAAAAAAAGAAAAGACATGGAATTCCATGCCTAGTTTTGTTTGATTATTCATCATCATCTTCTTCTGAATCTTCATTATTGAATTGAATGATGTATTTTTTGCCATCCTTAACGATAAAAGTCTCTTCAGATTCTTCGGAATAACTTTCTGTAATTTGCTTTATATTTTTTCTAAGTCGATGTCGTCTAAGAAGACCATGGATTTCGAGTGCTAATACAATTAAGAATATTTCTAATAGTGCAAATAAAATAATGATTTTAAAATCTAACATATTTTCTATCCTCTTTTTCTAATACACTTGTAATGTGTTCTTAACTCTTTTTCTGTATTATCATTTCCAATTAAAGTCTTTTAGGACTTCATCTACGTTTTCTTCAAAGGTGCCAAAATGAATGCCTTGTTTTTCTAATTTTGAGCTATCTAAACGATAATCACGGAAGCGGTCTTCATAACGTTTTTCATCAGGTAAAATATAGCTTTCGATAGCTTGTTTTGTTGCACCTAATTGTTGGGCAATATAGAGGGCAGCTTCATATGTCGTATATTCATTATGGGCTGCAACATGATAGATACCGGTCTCTAAATCGATGATTTGATCGAATTGCTTAGCTAAATGCTTAGCATAGGTCAAGCATCGTTTTTCATTGCAGGTAAACTTTGTTGGATTCTGATGGAGAAGGGCATTCATGACATTTTTGATAATATTTGGACTGGCCTTTACACCATCAAAGGAAAGCCCCATTTGCCAAGAGTAGCGAAGGATAAGATAATTATCCAAATTCTTTTGGATATATTCTTCGCATTCTTGTTTGTTTTGACCATAGATCGTTACGGAAGATAGAGGCTCCTCTTCTTTAAAAGGACCTTTGTTCTCTTTTCCATTAAAGGATTGCTCCGTTCCTGAAAAAATAAGACGAGCACCTTTTTCCTTACAAAGATCAGCAATGACCTTCGTGGATTCTACATTAATCGTATGGGCTAAAGTTGGATATTCATTGCACCATGCAGTTGTCGCATTGGCCGCTGTGTGATAACAATAATCAAAATCTTGAGCTTTAATAAAATTTGCGACAGCGTCTGGATCTGAAAAATCTGCATCCTTTCTGGTCATTAAAATCCAATCAAATTGATTTGCTTGTACATGATGAATATAGCTAGCTAAATAGCCATTGGATCCGGTAACTAATATCTTTTTTTTCATTTTATTTTCCTTTCTTGGCAAGACTGACTAAGATATGAACATTTGCTGGAATTTCGATTTCCTTGGCACTGTAAGGAATAAATAGACTTTCTAGACCGCCTAATTCCATACTTTCATTTTCCCAAGTGAATGAGAAGCTTTCTTTGGATAAGTTGGTTAGAATACGATATGAATTTTCGCAAATGATTTTTTCTTTGTCTTTTGTATAAAGCTCTTCTACATGAAAATAAGGGGTGTCACTTAAAAGATGACTTTCTTTTTGCGCAGGCACAAAGACTGGTTGACTTGAAAAATCTGTAACATCAAAGCTTTCTTTGATGTTAAGCTTTCTTTTCTTCCCTTGGGCATCGCATCGATTATAATCATAAAAACGATAGGTTGTATCACTATTGGTTCCAATTTCATAGGCAAGGATATTTTTTCCTAGAGCATGTAAGGTTCCATTTGGAATGGTGATATAATCGCCAGCTTTGACCTTCCATTTTTTTAAATAAGGTTCAAGCTTTTCTTCGTCTAAAGCTTTTTGAATTTCTTCTTTATTTTTTGTAGTCGTTCCTGCAACCAAGTAGGCATCTTTATCGGCATAGAGAATATACCAGCTCTCATATTTTCCATAATCCTTTGAATGCTCTAAGGCATAGGTATCATCTGGATGGACCTGAATACTTAAATGATCTTGGGTGTCTAGAAAAGCTGTTCGTAACATTTCATGTAGCGAAAAGCCTGGTCCTAATAGATTGTCTGGATCCTTTTGAATCACTTCAAGCAAGGAAGGCTGACCTTCGATATTTTTTACATAGCTTAAACCATTTGGATGGGCACTGACTTCCCACCAAGATCCAATCGCTTCCTTTCTATGACGAAATTGACTGATCCGATTTGATCCCCATATCGTTTTTGAATAGGAAGGCGTTAATAAAAGAGGTTTCATCCTTCTTGTTCCTCAAATTCTTCTAAGATTTTTAAAGAGGATGAAGTTCCAATTCTTTCTACCCCTAAATCAATCATCTTTTTACAAGTAGCCCAATCACGAATGCCACCAGCTGCCTTGACCTTGACTTGTCCTTCTACGGTTTCAATCATTAAGGCAACATCTTCTAGGGTTGCTCCACCTGTTCCAAAGCCGGTGGATGTTTTAATAAAATCAGGTCTAACCTCTTTAGCAATGAGAGCCAATTGACGAATTTCTTCCTTTTCTAAATAACAGTTTTCAAAGATGACCTTACAAATCTTTTGATGTTGATGACACAAAGTGACCATTTGTTCCATTTCATCCTTTAAATAAGCCCAGTCATGCATTTTTGCCCGTCCGATGTTTATAACATAATCAATTTCATCGGCACCAGCTTCAATCGCATTTTTGCATTCATCTAATTTTGATGCAAGACCCGATTGTCCTAAAGGAAAGGAAATAGCAGCTCCGACATGTACATCACTTCCTTGAAGCTGTTCTTTACAATATTTGGTCCATTCGGTATTAATGGCAACCATGGCAGCTCCGATTTCTTTGGCTTGTGTACAGAGTCTTTTTAAATCCTCTTCTGTGGCATAGGCCTTTAAATACGTATGATCAAAATATTTCGCTAAAGTTTCTTTTGTAAGCATAAATCTTCCTCCTAGCTTTATTATCATAAATCTAAAGAAAAGGTACAAATGATTTTTTGTAAAAAGAAGAAATAAAAATAGAAAATCAGAAAAAAGCGAAGAAAATTAAAAAATTCTTTTGATTTCAAAAAAGAGATAAAAATTGTATCCTGTGTTATGATGAAATTAGAAAAGAGGAAATGCATGACAGTATTGGATAAAGAGGTAGAATATCGTCCCTTGTTGATGATTATTCCACGTAAACGACAAGATAAAGAAAAAGCCTTACATAGTGATTATCAATATGTGCCTTGGCAAGATGCAATGAAAGCGGATTGGATCAAGTTACATGTAGAAACCGGCTTATTTGATTCCTGTGAAGAAGGTGAAAAATGTTTAAATACATTTTTAAAAGAAGAAAAAAAGTTTAAAGAACAATTTGTATTTGTTTGTGATGATCAGCATCAATTGGTTGGATCAGCTGGTTTGTGGAAGGGAGATCACTTTGGGATGGATCGCTTACGTATTCATTATGTTTCTGTAAGTGAAAAGGCTCAACATAAGGGGATTGCTTCTTCTATGGTGAGTCGATTGATTCGTCTATATGATGAAATGCCTTCAAAATATCCTTTGTATCTGGCAACACAGACCAATAGCTATGGAGCCATTGCGATGTATTCTCATTTAGGTTTCACCCCTTATTTAGGACAATGGAAGTCTTGCACAAAGGAAGAGTCCGAACGAAATTGGGAAATCGCAACGGAAATATTAAGAGAAAAGACAAAAAAATAATTTGATAAGCAGGTAGAAGGCCTGCTTTTTTAAAACGTCAACTTCTCTTGATTTTTATACATCTATGAATAATGAATGAGTAAAAAAGCTCAGATAAGCTTTA
>CAVKAP010000080.1:0-15068 GCA_963654445.1 Segatella copri | reverse complement strand
GAATGATTCGACATTTGTCGCACATTGGTTTTACGGATGGTCTTACTTTCATTTTATTTCCTTTCCAACCACATATTCGACAACCTGCTAAAATGCGTATGGACTCATGCGGATTTTAACAGAAATGTGGTATATTAAAAACGCAAGAATTGCGCTTAATAATTATAAGCGCAATTTACTTGTTTTTCAAGGCTTCTTTCATACTTGTCCAAATTTCTTCCATGGACGCGTCGGCTTGAATATGAGAGACAATGCCTTTCTTTTCATAATAATCAATAACAGGTTTTGTATTTGTAGCATACTCATTTAAACGTACCTTTAATGATTCTTCATTATCATCTTTACGTTGGGTTAAATGACCACCACAATGATCACAAACACCTTCAACCTTTGTTGGTTTTGAATAGATGTTGTAGATTTCTCCACAATCACCACAAGTACGACGACCTGTAATACGACGAGTCAATACTTCATCATCAATATCCATTGCGATTACAACATCAACTGCTAAATCCGTACCTTCTGTCATTTCTTCAAAAGCTTTTGCTTGATCTAATGTACGAGGATATCCATCTAATAAATATCCATTCTTTTTATCCGTTAAGGTTGCTAAATAATCCTTAACCATTTTGTTTGTAATTTCATCAGGAACAAGCTTACCTTGTTCGGCATAAGCTTTTGCTTGAAGTCCTAGCTCTGTACCTTGTGAAATATTTGCACGGAAGATATCTCCTGTCGAAATATGATTCACATTGTACTCTTCTTTGATTTTACTTGAAAAAGTTCCTTTTCCAGAGCCTGGGGCTCCCATAATAAAAATGTTCATAATTGTTACTCCATAGACTTTAGTCTTGATAATATTTCTTATAAGCTTTTTGAGTAATCAAACCTTGAACTTGACGTACAGTTTCGATGGCAACACCGACGACAATAATCATTCCTGTTCCACCTAAAGCCATACTACTTGGCATATCTGGCCAAATTAATGGCATCGCATGTGGAATTACCGAAATGAAAGCCAAAGCAACTGAACCTAAAACTGTAATTCTAGTTAAAACATGATTGACATAATTTTTTGTTTCAGTACCAGGACGTACACTTGGAATGTATGAACCTGACTTACCTAAATTTTCTGCTAATTTTTCTGGATCAACTTGCATCTTTGTATAGAAGAATGTAAAGAATAAAATCAATAATACATAGATTACAAGAGAATACCATGTTCCTAATCCCAACCAATCTTGGGTTGCCTTCACAAAATCTGTCTTTTCAAAGAAGGTTGCCACCTGTAAAGGTGCCATCATCAATGAAGAGGCAAAAATAACAGGAATAACACTTGCAGAATTTACTTTTAATGGAAGATAGTTTGATTCACTTCGTTTACTTAATTCAATCGAACTTGACGTATATTGAATTGGAATACGACGTTCGGCTGTATTGATTAAAGTAACGAAAATAATAATCAATAAGTAAACGAGGATGTAGGCTACAAATAAAACTGTTCCATTATCTACTGTAGCATCTGATCCCATCAAAGCATCCCAGGCGCTTGTAATTTGACGAGGCATACGACCAACAATACCTGCCATAATGACCATAGAGATTCCATTTCCAATACCCTTCATAGAGATTTGATCTCCAATCCAAACAAGGAAGAGGGATCCAGCTGTGAAAATTGTTGAAATATAAAGTACTTTACTAATTGTAACCCCGCCAACAATTAAGGTTGAATAGGTTTTAGAGAAACCATAGACCAACGAAAAAGATTGAACAAAGGCAAAAACAACCGCTAAGTAACGTGTATATTTATCAATTTTTTTACGTCCCTGAGCTCCACTTTTTGAAAGTTCAGTTAGCGCAGGAATAACATCCATACTCAATAATTGTAGGATGATTGATGCAGTAATGTAAGGCGTAACACCTAATGCAAAGACAGAGAATTGTTCCAATCCCCCACCACCTAATAAATTAAGCATTGCAAATAAGGAATTATCCGACATTCCTGCAATTAAATCGGCCGTATTTACGTCTGGAACGGTAATTGCTGATCCTAGACGATACACAAGAAAGGCAAAGAGAGTAAACAAGATTCTCCTGCGAATATCCTTGTTCGTCACCATTGCCTTTATACTTGAAAACATTTTAGATAACCTCTGCCGTTCCGCCTACTTTTTCAATTGCTTCTTTAGCAGATTTAGAAAATTTAGATGCTTGTACTGTTAATTTTTTTGTCAATTCACCTTCGCCTAAAATTTTCAATCCAGAAAGTTCTTTCTTGATTACTTTATCTTCAATTAACAAAGCTGCATTAACTACAGTTCCATCATCATATTTATTTAAAGTTTCAACATTTACGATCGCATATTCCTTGCGTGTAAAGTTTGTGAAACCACGTTTTGGAAGACGACGAGCAAGAGTAGTTTGACCACCCTCGAAGCCTAAACGTACGCCTCCGCCACTTCTAGCTTTTTGACCTTTTTGTCCACGACCAGAAGTTTTACCATTTCCGCTTCCAGGTCCACGTCCAACACGGTTACGATTCGAACGATGACCTTTAGATTTCATTTCTTCTAATTTCATTTGTTCACCCTCCTATTAACCGCGAATTTCTTCGACTTTTTTACCACGAATTTTAGCAACTTCTTCGATGGTTCTTAAGCTCTTCAATCCTTCAACTGTAGCACGAACTACATTGATTTTTGTACGAGAACCTAAGCATTTTGTAACAACGTCAGTTACACCAGCTAATTCTAATACAGCACGAGTAGGTCCACCAGCGATAACACCAGTACCTTCACTAGCTGGGTGCATGAATACAGAGCCTGCTCCAAAACGTCCAGTTACTTCATGAGGAATTGTTGTTCCAATAACAGGAACTTCGAATACATTTTTACGAGCATCTTCACATGCTTTACGGATTGCATCAGGAACTTCGTTTGCTTTTCCTGTACCCATTCCTACATGACCTTTATGGTCACCTACAACAACTAAAGCAGCGAAACGGAAACGACGTCCACCTTTAACTACCTTAGTTACACGGTTAATTGTAACAACTTGTTCTTCAAATTCATCGTGGTCTCTTCTTGGTTTTTTATTTGTTGCCATTGATGCGACCTCCTAAAATTCTAAGCCAGCTTCACGAGCGGCTTCTGCTAAAGCTTGTACACGTCCAGTGTAGATATATCCACCACGGTCGAATACAACTTTTTTAATATTCTTTTCTAATGCACGTTTAGCGATTTCAGCACCAACTGCTTGAGCAGCAGCAATGTTTCCACCGTTTTCTAACTTCATTTGTACGCTTGAAGCACTAACTAAAGTAACTCCAGCTACATCATCGATAATTTGAACTTCGATGTTTGCGTTACTTCTGAAAACATCCATACGTGGGCATTCAGGAGTTCCACTAATTTTTTTACGTACACGAGCATGACGACGCATACGAGTTTGATTGCGTGATAATTTACTTGACATAATTTTTTAGCTCCTTTCCCACTATTTACCAGCTGTTTTACCTTCCTTACGACGGATATGTTCTCCTTTATAACGGATACCTTTTCCTTTGTAAGGTTCTGGTTTACGTACTGCACGAATATTTGCAGAGAATTCACCAACAAGTTGTTTGTCAATTCCTTCTACTTTTACATTAGTAGCTGATCCACAAGTAACAGTTAATCCTTCTGGGATTTCTAATTCACTTGGATGTGAATATCCGACTTGCATCGTTAATTTGTTTCCTTTAACTGCAGCACGGAATCCGATACCTACTAATTCTAATTCTTTTGCATACCCTTCAGAAACTCCAACAACCATGTTATTTAATAAAGCACGAGTTGTTCCATGCAACTGTTTTGTATGTTTTGCATCATTTGGACGCTTAACTGTGACAACGCCTTCTTCTACAACGATTTCCATTAATGTAGAAAAAGTACGAGTTAAAGTTCCCTTAGGGCCTTTAACAGTCACCTCATTCCCGCTAGCTACTTCAACAGTAACTCCGGCAGGAATGGTAATCAGTTTATTCCCGATACGTGACATTGATTTTCCTCCTATTTATTACCAAACGTAAGCAAGAACTTCTCCACCAATGTGTTGTTTTCTTGCATCACGATCTGTCAATACACCATTACTTGTAGAAATAATAGCTACACCAAGTCCGTTTAATACACGTGGTAATTCATTTGCACCAGCATATACACGTAAACCTGGTTTTGAAATACGACGAAGACCAGTAATTACTTTTGTACCATCTTCTGTATATTTCAAAGTAATTGTTAATTCTTTTTTCACATCATCACCAGCTACTGCGTAGTCTGTAATGAATCCTTCTTCTTTTAAGATTTTAGCAATTGCTTTTTTCTCTTTGCTCGCTGGCATACTAACTGTTTCATGCTTTTGTGTCAAAGCATTGCGGATTCTTGTTAGCATGTCCGCAATTGGATCAGTCATGTTCATTGTATATGCCTCCTTACCAACTTGCCTTTTTCACACCAGGAATTTGACCTTTGTAAGCCAATTCTCTGAAGCAAATACGACATAATTTGTATTTTCTTAACACTGCGTGTGGACGACCACAACGTTCGCAACGTGTATATTCACGTACTTTGAATTTTTGAGGACGTTGTTGTTTGTTAATCATTGATTTCTTTGCCATGAATTCATCCTCCTACTTTTTGAAAGGCATTCCCATTGCCTTCAATAATGCTTTTGATTCATCGTTAGTGTTTGCACTTGTAACAATAACAATATCCATTCCACGTGTACGATTTACTTTATCGAAATCGATTTCAGGGAAGATGATTTGTTCTTTTACACCTAATGTGTAGTTACCACGACCATCAAAGCTTGTATCACTAACACCACGGAAGTCACGAACACGTGGTAAAGAAATGTTGAATAACTTATCTAAGAATTCATACATTTTTTCTTGACGTAAAGTAACCTTACATCCGATTGCCATACCTTCACGTAATTTAAAGTTGGCAATTGATTTTTTTGCTTTTGTAACAACAGGAGCTTGACCTGTAATAGCAGCTAATTCTTCAACTGCTTCGTCCAACAATTTAGAGTTTGAAATTGCGTCACCAACACCGATGTTGACAACTACTTTTTCAATCTTTGGTACTTCCATGATTGATTTATAGTTAAAATCTTTCATTAATTGAGGGACTACTTCATTTGTATATTTTTCATATAAACGATTCATTTTTTACCCTCCTACTTCACTTCAGCACCGCTCTTTTTATAAACGCGGACTTTCTTTCCATCTTTTACTTCGTATCCTACACGACTAGCTTGTTTATTTTTTTCATCGTATAACATAACGTTTGAAACATGAATTTTTGCTTCTTTTTCAACAATTCCACCTTCAGGGTTTTGTTGAGTTGGGCGCAAATGCTTTTTAACCATATTTACGCCTTCAACGATTACTTTGTCTTCTTTAGGGAAAGCTTTTGTAACTTCACCGATTGTGCCTTTGTAAGCACCAGTAATGACTTTAACTTTATCACCTTTTTTAATTCTCACCTTGGCACACCTCCTACAATACTTCCGGAGCCAAAGAAACGATCTTCATGTAACCATGGTCACGTAATTCACGTGCAACTGGTCCAAAAATACGAGTTCCTTTTGGCGTTTTATCATCTTTAATTAATACTACAGCGTTATCATCGAATTTAATATAAGTACCATTTTTACGATGAATACCATATTTTGTACGAACGATTACACCTTTAACTACTTCACCTTTTTTAACGGATCCACCAGGAGTAGCCTGTTTAACAGTACATACAACGACGTCACCGATATTTGCTGTTTTTCTGACGCTACCACCTAAACAACGGATAACAAGAACTTCTCTTGCTCCGGTGTTATCAGCTACGCGTAGACGACTTTCATTTTGAATCATAGTTTCGTCTCCTCCTGATTAAATACGAGCCTTTTCAACAATCTTCACTAAACGGAAACGTTTTGTAGCAGATAATGGACGAGTTTCCATAATTTCTACAAGATCTCCGACATGTGCTTCATTGTTTTCATCATGGGCTTTAAATTTCTTTGAGTATTCTACACGCTTTCCATATAAAGGATGCGTTTTCTTCGTTTCTACTTTTACCGTAATTGTTTTATCCATTGCATCGGATACTACAGTTCCACGGTAAACTTTACGCGCATTTCTTTCCATCAAACAATTCCTCCCTATTCTTGACCTGCATTGGCACGCTCAGTCAACACAGTCTTGATACGAGCAATGTCTTTTTTAACAGTTTTCAAACGAGCAGTGTTTTCTAATTGACCTGTTGCTTGCTGAAAACGAAGGTTGAATAATTCATCTTTAAGCGTATTGATCTCTGCATTTAATTCTTCATTTGTTTTTTCGCGGATTTCTTTAGCTAACATTATTTCACTTCTCCTTTTCTAGCAAAACGTGTTTTAACAGGCAATTTGTGAGCAGCTAAACGAAGTGCTTCACGAGCTACTTCTTCACTAACTCCAGCAACCTCAAATAAAACACGACCAGGTTGAGCAACAGCTACCCATCCTTCAGGAGCACCTTTACCAGAACCCATACGTACTTCAAGAGGTTTTTTCGTTCTAGCCATATGAGGGAAAATACGAATATATACATCCCCACCACGTTTCATATAACGAGTCATTGCGATACGAGCCGCTTCGATTTGACGGTTCGTAATATAATTTCCAGATTCACAAACTAATCCATATTCACCAAAGTCAATTGAACGTCCAGCTTTACTACGACCTTCGTAGCTTAAACGATGAGGACGACGATACTTTGTTCTTTTAGGCATTAACATTATTCGTTACCTCCTTCATTTGAAGCTGCTTGTTCAGCTTTAGGAGCGGCTTTTGCTCCACCTTGACGATTGTTGTTGAAATTACGACGACGTTTGTTGTTACGACGTGGACGTTGTTTTGGAGCTTCTGGTTCTTTCACCATTTCTCCAGGTAATACTTCACCACGGCAGATCCAAACTTTAACACCTAAACGTCCATATTGAGTTGCTGCTTCTTCCCAAGCATAATCAATATCACTACGTAATGTATGCAATGGAACAACACCTTCAGAGTATCCTTCAGTACGAGCCATATCAGCTCCTCCTAAACGACCACTAACAGCTGTTTTGATTCCCTTTGCACCAGCACGCATTGTATTTTGGATTGCTTTCTTTTGAGTAGCACGGAATGAACGACGACCTTCTAATTGGTCAGCAATCCAACGAGCTACTAAACGAGCATCCAAGTTAGGATTAGCGACTTCAACGACATTGATTTGTACGTTTTTCGCTTTTGTCATTTTTTCAATTTTCTTTTTCAATCCTTCGATTGATTTACCTTCAGCCCCGATAACAACACCAGGATGTCCAGTACGAACGATAATCACTAAACGATTTTTACTACGTTCGATTTCGATTCGAGAGATCTGAGGATCAGCTTTACGTTTGTCAGCTGCAGCTTCAGATAATTTTTTATAGTAGTTTTCGATAAATTCACGGATTTTAACATCTTCTAAAAGTGTAGTACCGAAATCTTTATCTTCTGCATACCATCTAGATTGCCAGTCGCGAATAACTCCAACTCGCATTCCAACGGGGTTTACTTTTTGTCCCATAGCTTTCCTCCTACTCCTTTTCAGCCACGACAACAGTGATGTGGCTTGTACGTTTATGAATAGCACTCGCACTACCTTTTGCACGAGGCATATAACGTTTTAAAGTAATACCTTCATCAGCCCAACAAGCTTTAACATAAAGTTTACTTTCATCTAAATCTTCATTATTGACAGCATTTGCGATAGCAGAATGTAAAACCTTTCCTACCATGTATCCACCCTTATTTGGAGTGAATTTACAAATTGCTTCAGCTTCTTCTACGGATTTACCACGAATCAAGTTTAAAACTAATCTTGCTTTACGAGGTTGAATACGTAGTGTTTTTGCAGTTGCTCTTACTTCCATGACTCTCCTCCTATTAGCTTCGTTTATCATCTGATCCGTGACCAGTAAATTTACGTGTTGGCACAAATTCACCTAATTTATGACCAACCATATCTTCGGTTACATATACAGGAACGTGTTCTCTACCGTTATATACCGCAAATGTATGTTCTACAAATGAAGGGAAAATTGTGGAACGACGACTCCAAGTCTTAATGACTTCTTTCTTTCCGCTTTCATTTAATGCTTCAACTTTTTTCATCAAATGATCATCGACGAAAGGTCCTTTTTTCAAACTACGACTCATTTTCTCATTTCCTCCTTTTCCTACTTCGCATTACGACGGCGAACAATTAACTTATCGCTAGCCTTCTTCGTTTTACGTGTCTTAACACCAAGTGCTTTTTTACCCCAAGGCGTCATAGGTGATTTACGTCCGATTGGTGTACGTCCTTCACCACCACCATGAGGGTGATCATTAGGGTTCATAACAGAACCACGAACTGTTGGGCGAATACCTCTCCAACGATTACGTCCGGCTTTACCATAGTTAACCAAGCTGTAATCTTCATTACCTACAACACCAACTGTTGCACGGCAGTTTGCTAATACTTTACGAACTTCACCAGAAGATAAACGTAAAGTTACATATTTTTCTTCAATACCTAAGATTTGAGCTGAACATCCAGCACTACGTGCCATTTGTCCACCTTTACCAGGTTTTAATTCAACATTGTGAATGAATGTACCTTCAGGCATATTTCTCATTTCACAACAGTTACCAACTTTAATATCTGTTTCTACACCAGATACAACGCTCATTCCAACTTTTAAATCTTTTGGAGCGATGATATAACGTTTTTCACCATCTGCATAGTTTAAAAGTGCAATGTTTGCTGAACGGTTTGGATCGTATTCGATTGTAGCAACGCGAGCAGGTACATTGTCCTTATTACGTTTGAAATCGATGATACGATATGTTCTCTTGTGTCCAGAACCTTGATGACGTGTAGTAATACGTCCTGTGTTATTTCTTCCACCTTTAGATTTTAATGGAGCTAACAAACTTTTTTCAGGTTTAGATGCTGTAATTTCATCTTTAGTTAAAGTTGTCATTCCACGACGTCCAGGTGTCATTGGTTTATACTTCTTAATTGGCATAAACTTTCTTTTCCTCCTTATCGCAATATTTATTCAGGAAATAGCGTCTTCTCCCTGATTATTCTTCTCCAAATAAATCGATTGAATCGCCTTCAGCTAATTTAACGATAGCTTTGTGGATAGCTTGTGTTTTACCCATGTAACGACCCATACGTTTTGGTTTTGATTTTGTATTTAACATGTTAACTTTAACAACCTTAACATTGAATGCTTTTTCAACTGCATTACGAACTTCGATCTTGTTAACACCTTTTGCTACTTCAAAAGTAACTTTGTTATCTTCGCTCATCAATTTCATTGATTTTTCTGTGATAACTGGGCGAATGATTACGTCTCTATAGTCTTTCATTATGCCAATGCCTCCTCGATTTCTTTAACGGCAGCGCTTGTCATAACAATCTTGTTTGCATGCACTAAATCAAATACGTTGATTCCAGTAGAAGTCAACATTTTTGTATTAGGGATATTACGAACAGATAATGCAGCATTTGTTGCATCTTCACCATTCGCAACTACAAACAATGTTTTCTTAGGCGCATTGATTGCTTCCATGATTTCTACAAATGCTTTTGTTTTAGGAGCTTCTAATTCAAATTTATCTACTACACTAAAAGCTGCATCTGCTACTTTTTCACTTAATGCTGATTTAACAGCTAAGCGACTTACTTTTTTATTTACACGATAGTGATAATCGCGAGGAACAGCTCCGAATACCGTTCCACCACCACGATGTTGTGGGGCACGAATCGTACCTTGACGAGCACGGCCAGTTCCTTTTTGACGGAAAGGTTTACGTCCACCACCTGAAACTTGTGAACGTCCTTTTGTAGCTGATGTACCTTGACGTCTACCAGCTAAAGCCATAACTAAGACATCATACATAGCTTGTTGATTAGGTTCAATTCCAAATACAGCATCGTTTAATTCGATTGAATCTACGACAGCTCCTGTTTGGTTAATAACATCGATCTTAGCCATTATTGAGCCTCCTTACTGCTGTAATCAATTAAAGTAACAGGTTCACTGTTTCCTTTTGAAGTTTTTGCGGTGCGAATCATCACAAATCCTTTTTTAGGTCCAGGAACGTTTCCTTTGATTAATACATAATTGTTTTCTACATCTACTTTGATTACTGTCAAGTTTTGGTTTGTTGTTGTATAACCACCTTCTTGACCAGCCATGATTGTACCCTTCATGATACGACCTTGACGTGATGTAATACCATTTGTAGCTAATGAACCAATGTGACGGATGTTCTTAGAACCACCGTGGCTCTTTGGTCCTTGGTGCGCATTGTTACGAACAATTGTACCTTGGTAACCTTTACCCTTGCTTGTTCCGATAACATCTACGGTTTCACCAGCTTCAAAAATATCAACTTTTACTAAATCACCAACATTTACATCCATGTCAGCATCACGTACTTCTTTGATAAAACGTTTAGGTGATGTATTTGCTTTTTTGCAATGACCTACGTTTGCTTTTGTTGTACGTTTTTCTTTTACTTCCTCAAAGCCTAACTGAACTGCGTTATAGCCATCTGTTTCAACGGTCTTCAATTGAAGAACAACATTTGGAGTAGCTTCTACTACAGTTACAGGAATTAATTCACCATCTTCAGTAAAGACTTGAGTCATTCCTAATTTTCTTCCTAATAGTCCTTTCATTCTCAGACACCTCCATTAAAGTTTAATTTCGATGTCGACACCACTAGGAAGATCTAATCTTTGTAAAGAATCAATTGTTTCCTTTGATGGTGCAACAATCTCAATCAAACGCTTATGCGTACGAATTTCAAACTGTTCACGTGAATCTTTGTATTTATGAACAGCACGTAAAATTGTTACAACTTGTTTTTCCGTTGGTAACGGTACGGGACCAACTACTTTTTTAGCTCCGTGCTTTGTCGCTGCTTCGACAATCTTTTTCGCACTGTCATCTAAGATGCGGTGCTCATACGCCTTAAGGCGAATTCTCATTGTGTTGTTTGCCATGTTAACTCCTTTCGTTTATTCTAGATAAACATGCTCCATGCGAATTACCTGACCTACCCATGACAACGCTTCTCAGTGGGTCAGCAACCTCGCACTTCATCGCAGTGCGGATTAATAATACCATAGGCCTATAAGAGAATCAAGCGCTTTTTTATAAAAAAATGAAGACTGATTTTTCATCAATCTTCATCAAAAACTTGCGTTATTTCTTGGGTCCAGCGACGCTTGCTAAAGTAATAGCTGGCAATAAAAATAATAAGTGAAACGTCAAAATGATAAATAAAGAATTTCAATAAAATACAGAAAATCAAAGTCAAAAGATCATAAAGCATGTAATCCTTTTTATTTAAACACGCTTTGGTAATCCGATATTTCAACCATTCATTTCGTATAAATAGAACCAATGCAACAGATCCGACAATCGCATCAATAGAGAAATTGATTACATAGCTTTCTCTAAAGATCGCATTGACAAAATAAATCAGCATCGTTCCTGTCATCATGATCATTAAGGAACAAAGGACATATTGTGTTTGTATGCTGGCCTTCTTTTCTTCTTTTATCTTTTTGAATTCATTTGATTTTTCTATTTTACGAAGATTTCCATCAAAGTCTTCTTTTTCAATCAAATATTGTGCCATCATATTCTTTTTATACGCATTCCACTCTTTTCGATCAATGCTGCGTAAACAAGCATCCATTTCTTTATTAATTTCAAATGGTCTTGGATCCAACCAAACATATTTGCTCTTATTCATCAAATTCGATTCCATCGGCTCCGTCAATCGAGATATTTGTATTATAGAAGGCACTTAAGCTTTCAATCGCATAGCTTGTATCCTTAATACCAGCTGTCTCATAACAAGAATGCATTGCAAGCTGTGGTAAACCAAAATCCACCGCATGTAAGCTAACCTGTGTATTTGATAAATTACCTAAGGTCGATCCACCAACACTATCACTTCGGTTGGCGAAGGTTTGAACCGGCACACCTGCTTTCTTACAAATGGCAGTAAATAAAGCGCGACTAAAAGCATCGGTTGTATATTTTTGATTTGCAGATTCTTTTAAGACAATTCCTTGATTCATCATGGCACAATTAACTGCATCCGTTTTTTCTGGATGGTTTGGATGAACAGCATGGGCATTATCACAAGAAACTAAGAAGGATTTCGCTACAGCTTGATAATATTCTTCTTCGCTCTTACCTAAGGCTTGATTTAATCGAACCAAGGTATCATGTAAGAAGGTAGACATCGCTCCTTGTTTTGTATTTGATCCAACCTCTTCATTATCGAAGCAGCAATATACATTGACACTCTTTTCATTATCGGATGCCAAAAAGCCCTTCAATGCCACAAAGGCACATTGTAAATCATCCAATTTTGGTGTAGAAACAAATTCATCCTTATATCCCCAAATAACACCCTTTTGACGATTCACTAAGAATAAATCCTTAGCTAAGATTTGATCAACATGAACACCTAGCTCTGAAGCAACCATCTTGTCAAAATCACCTTTTTTAAGTTCTCCACAGGAGAATAAAGGACATAAATCAATTTGTCGATTGTACTTATAGCCATCATTGATTTGGCGATTAAAATGAATCGCAACATTTGGAATCATTAAAATATCTTTATCAATATATAAATAGCGATTTGAAATCTTGTTTCCTTCTTGAACAAGTACACGTCCTGCAACCGACAAAGGACGATCAAACCAGGTTGAATCAATCATTCCACCATAGGCTTCCACGTCTAAACGTAAATATTCATTGGTGCCAGTAAGCTCAGGAACACTTTTTACCTTATAAGTAGGACTATCCCCATGAGCAGCTGTTAATTGGAAGTGATAATTTGAATCATCTTCCCCTACTTTAAAGGCAATTAAACTGGAATTGTTACGCGTTGTATAATATTTACCACCCTTTGAAATAGACCATTGGTCCTTTTCTTTTAAATACGTAAAACCATCTTGATCTAAATACGTACGAATTGTACGAATTGAATGAAACATACTAGGTGAGTCTTCAATAAAACTAAGTAATTCTTTAGAAATTTCCATATTGTTCATAATTTTTCTCCAAATTCTCAAAAAGATGCTAATTATGAATTAGCATCTTGACGACTACGAATAACAGGCATAACTAAGCCTAATAATAATAAGACAACAGGTGTACAAACATTTAATAATAATGTCATCGTATCCGTAGAATACATACCTAATATACAACATACTGCCGTAACAAGGAAGCACCATACCCCAAAGAATAGAGCAATTCCATTGTTGTTAACAAATTTGTATTCACGAGGGAATTTACTTTGAGATTTACGCATTAATGTATATGCTGCAAATACCCATAAGTAACGCATAGGCATACAAACGGAATTCAATTTATTTAATTGTGCTAATACAGCGGTTGCCCCTGGAACTAAGATTTGAGCTAGAATAATGGCACCAGATAATACACCAACTAATTTAATACCATTAATATATGCACCATATTTGTTTTGTTTCAATAAACCTTTTGGAACAAATTGGTTCGCAACTTCATCTTCTAACAACATACGTAATGGCGCATCAATACTTAATACTAATGTAGAGAATTGACCAATCGCATTACATGCTGCATAAACAATCATAAGAAGATTTCCAACATGGTAATATTCTCCAACCTTTTGGAAGGCCATATAAGAACCGTTGGCAACGTAGTGGTTAAAGGATTCTTCACTACCATTAATAACAGCTGGATCAAACATCATACCCATCGCAATGGTTCCTAATAAAGCACATACAACGATCATAATTGCTAAAGCAATCATACCTTTAGGGAAGCCCTTTGATGGATTCTCTACCTTATTTACATAAGGAGAAATCTTTTCACAACCACCAACCGCAAAGACTAGAATTGATAAGGAAGTAAAATACTTCACATCAAATTGAGGGATAATGGCTTTCCAGCTTAAATCCATTGAAATATATCCACCATTAGGATTAATCGCAGGAGCAGCTAACATCATAATAATAAATAAAATACTCATAACAAACATTGTACTACCAGCAATGGTTGTTAATTTCTTTAATGGATTCAAGCCACGAGAAGCAACCCATAAGAAAAAGACAAAGACAGCTAAGGTTGCTAATTGAATACCAAGTGTAGGGAAGGTATCATAAGTTTCTGCATTTTGGAAAACCATCCAGCTTAATGCCTTTAATCCACCTGAACCCTTAGAAGCAATGTAAGATACATGCACAGCCCAATAAGTGTATCCAGCATAATAAGCCAACTTAGATCCACCTGTTTCTTGAATCCAAGAAGTGACACCACCACCTGATTCTTTAAAGGCAGACCCCAATTCTCCTACCATTAAAGCATAAGGAACAAAATAAAGCGCAAACATTAAAATCCAAGAAAAAATAACTTGAATTCCATTGAAGTATATGAAACCATTTGTAACGTTTCCGAATCCCCATGTTGTAGAAAACGCCATAAAGGCCAACATATACCATTTGATTTTTTTCGAATTTTCCATGAATATATATTTCCTTTCCACTTTTTAATAGGTTTTAGTGTAACCTATCTCTTACATTAAAGAATATAAGAATAAAATGTATGCATTATTAATCCCCTTAATTAGAATGCTACAAATCTACTTTACCATAAAAACGTTTAATATTAAACATTTTTGCCACAAAAAAAGAGATCCGAAGATCTCTTAAAGTCTTATCTGATCCAATTAAGCTTGGATTTCAGTAACGTTTCCAGCACCTACAGTGTGTCCACCTTCACGGATAGAGAAACGAGTTCCGTTTTCCAATGCGATTGGAGCGATTAATTCTACGTTCATTTCAACGTTATCACCAGGCATTACCATATCAGTTCCTTCTGGAAGAGTGATTACACCAGTAACGTCAGTTGTACGGAAGTAGAATTGAGGACGGTAGTTAGAAACGAATG
>CAVKAP010000079.1:6941-15907 GCA_963654445.1 Segatella copri | reverse complement strand
ATATTATTCAAGACTAACTTTCAAAAAAAGCTTCCTAAGAAGCTTTATACTAAACGATCAAATAAATTAACAAATGGTTGATTGGATTGATGTGGCATTCCTAATGCTTTTTTGATAGGAATAGAAACAATTTTGTTATCACGAATCGCAATACATTGTCCACCGATTCCCTGCATCAACATATCAACAGCTTTTTCTCCCATACGGCTAGCCAACATACGATCAAAAGGACAAGGAGAGCCTCCACGTTGAATATGTCCTAATACGGTTGCTCTTCCTGAAAAACCAGTATTCAAACTAATCTTTTTAGCGAATTGATCAACATCTGTAATCTTTTCACTAATAACAACAATCGCATGTTTTTTCTTTTTGATTAAGTCAATATCACGTAAACGACCAAGCACTTCTTCTTCATCAAAGCCTGTTTCACTTGTCACAATAATTTCTGCACCACACGCAATACCAGACCATAAAGCTAAGTCTCCACAACGGTTTCCCATAACCTCTACAATAGAACAACGATGATGAGAGTTCGACGTATCACGTAGTTTATCGATACATTCAACACAAGTTTCTAAAGCCGTTTGAAAACCAATCGTATAATCTGTACAAGTAATATCATTATCAATAGTTCCTGGCAAACCAATACAATTTACACCCATTTCTGTCAAAGAAAGAGCGCCTCGATAAGATCCATCTCCTCCAACAACAACAACGGCTTCAATCCCTCGTTTTTGAAGTTGTTTGATTGCCTTCTTACGAACCTCGATATCTTTAAATTCAGGAAGACGAGCAGATCCTAAAATCGTTCCACCTCGATTAACAATTTCACCAACGGTTTCTCTTGTCAAAGGTTCAATATATCCTTCAACCATTCCTTTATATCCATTGTAAATTCCAAAGACTTCTAAACCACTGTTAATTCCAACACGTGTAACTGCACGAATAGCGGCATTCATCCCTGGTGAATCGCCTCCAGAAGTTAAGATTCCAATTCTTTTTACCATATTCATTCCTCCATAGAAAGCGAATCTATTCCATGCTTTCTTGTGATTTTTTTCTTTATCTATATCATAACGCATTTTTCATAAAAAGATGTAACAATTTAACATCAATTTTTTTAAAATCTTTTGTAAAGGATAAGATTTTTATCACTTATCCCCTATTGATTTACTAGGTTATATGAAATATACTAAAAAAGGTGATACAAATGAAAATTTCAACAAAAGGAAGATATGCGTTACAGCTTGTTTTAGATATAGCACAACAGCCCAATCATAAGCCAGTCATTTTAAAGGATGTATCCAAAAGACAATCAATTTCTTTAAAATACTTAGAACAAATTATGCCTTCTCTAACAAGTGCTGGTTTGATTCGAAGTGTACGAGGACCAAAGGGTGGCTATTATCTAAATAAGAGTCCTGAACAAATTACTGTAGGCATGATTTTAAGATTAACAGAAGGCTCTTTAGCACCCGTCGATTGGGTCGATCCTGATATCGATTCACAAGAACAATTAGATGCCATCACAATTTTAGTATGGAAAAAAATGTACAAAGCCATCTTAGATGTTGTCGATCATGTCAGCATCCAAGATCTCATTGACCAACAAAATGCGATTGGTGGAGAATATTACATTTAAAGCTTGTTTTTAACAGGCTTTTTTTGTCATTAAAAAACAATTTTAAACTTTTCCTATATTTCCCCTTGACTTTATAGGTTTTAGAGTTATGATATCTGTGTCAACCGAAAGGAGGAGTCACATGAGTAGCGATTGTTGTTGTTACAAAACTGTTGTAAATAAAAACCAAGATTCAAAGAAATTAAATAGAGGAGGAAAAAATCATGGGATATTACACAAGTGCTAGCCAATTAATTGGAAAAACACCATTATTAAAACTTACAAACATTGAAAAAGAAGAAGGATTAAAAGCAAATTTATTTGCGAAGGTTGAATATTTCAACCCATCTGGATCTGTAAAGGATCGTATTGCTCTATCAATGATTGAAGATGCTGAAAAAGCGGGAAAATTAACGAAAGATACAACGATTATTGAACCAACTTCAGGAAACACTGGAATTGGACTTGCATCCATTGCAGCTGCAAAGGGATATCATTTAATTATCGTAATGCCTGAAACAATGAGCGTTGAACGTCGTCAAATCATTAAAGCCTATGGTGCTGAAATTGTTTTAAGTGATGGTACAAAGGGTATGAAGGGCGCAATCGCAAAAGCAGAAGAATTAGCCGAAGAAAAAGGAAATGCTTTTATTCCTAGTCAATTCACCAACCCATCAAACCCTAAAATTCATTATGAAACAACAGGTCCTGAAATCTACGAAGATTTAGATGGAAAGGTTGATGTATTTGTTGCAGGTGTAGGTACTGGTGGTACAGTCAGTGGAACTGGTAAATACTTAAAAGAAAAAGCTGATACAAAGGTTATTGCGGTAGAACCAGAAACTTCTCCAGTATTATCTGAAGGTCATGGTGGCCCTCATAAAATCCAAGGTATTGGTGCTGGATTTGTTCCTGAAACCTTAGATACAGATATCTATGATCAAGTTAGCCCAGTCTCAAACGAAGATGCCTTTACATATTCAAAATTAATAGCTCATAAAGAAGGAATTTCTGTTGGTATTTCAAGTGGTGCTGCTCTAAAGGCTGCATTGGATGAAGCGAAAAAAGAAGAAAATGCTGGTAAAAACATTGTCGTTTTATTACCAGATAGCGGTGACCGTTATTATTCAACTGCTTTATTCCAAGACTAATATAGTATTAAAGACCAATTCAAACGGATTGGTCTTTTTTGCATTTAAAAAGGTGCTCAAGGCACCTATTTTTTTAGATAAACTGAACTGAACGGTGAAAGCTTGATTTCACGGACTTTTCCTTTTTGAACCTTTGTACTTCCAGAATACACATCCCAATCAGTATTCAAAACCATTTCCCATTCACTATCCAATGAAACAACTTGTGCTTGATTTGAAAAATTAAAAAAAGCTGCAACTGGTGCTAAATCAAGTGCGGTTCTTTGAATGCCATACAAATTCCGTTGTTCATTAATTTGAAGCCATTTAAAGCTAGATGGATCATCATCCCACGCAAAAAGCTGTTTGGTATGAAAATAAATTTCGTTTAAATCCTGGATATAATGTGAAAAAGAATCATGCATAGGATATTTCAATAAAAACCAGTCTGGCTCTTTTTCTTCATCCCATTCACGGAACATTGCGATTTCATTGCCCATAAAATTCAACTTCTTTCCAGGATGCATAATCATATAAAGGTAAAAAGATCGAGCTTGGGCAAATTTTTCTTCATAAGATCCATACATTTTATCAATAATCGTCTTTTTTCCATGAACAACCTCATCATGACTCAATGGTAGTAAATAACGTTCATTATAGAAATAATGCATAGAGAAGGTCAATTTATTGGAAAAGGATTTTCTTTCATCACTTGTTTTCATAAAGTAATCTAAGGAATCATTCATCCATCCTAAATCCCATTTATAATCAAATTCTAAACCACCTTCACTAACTGGCTTGGTAACACGAGGATAAGCAGTCGAATCCTCCGCAATCAACATACAGCTTGGATGAATCATATGAAGTCCTGCATTCATTCGTTGAATAAACTCGATTGATCGAGGATTGACACCACGATTTTCATCACCCAACCAATAAATCAAACGGCTCACCGCATCCATTCGTATCCCATCAAAATGATAGTCCTTCAACCAGTAATTGCAGGCGGATTGTAAAAACGAACACACCTCATATCGTGAATAAATGAAATTACAGGTTCCCCATTCACTTTCTCCTACATCACTTGCCGGATATTCATACAATTCAGACCCATCATACATTTTCAAACCATAGGAATCCGTTGCGAAATGTGCAGGAACAAAATCAATAATTGCTCCAATCTTTGCTTGATGAAGCTTGTCAATTAAGCATTGAAGCTGACTTGCATTTCCATAACGACTGGTAGGACTATAATAACCAGTCGGCTGATAACCCCAGCTTCCATCAAATGGATATTCATTTAAAGGCATGAATTCAACATGGGTATAATGAAATTTTTTACAATAAGCAATTAAGTCATCGGCAATTTCATCATATTGAAACCATGAACCATCCTCTTTTAATTTCCATGAGCCCATATGTAATTCATAAATTTGTAAGGGCTGATCAAAATTACGTGTTCTATTTTGCATCCAATCTAAATCATGAAAGGAATAACTATGAATATTACGAACAATGGATGCAAAATTTGGACGTAGCTCCATTCCAAAGCCATATGGATCACAATGCTCAACACGTCCATTTTTACCGTAAATGACATATTTATACATCTGATTTTCACAAGCCGATAAAGAATAGATACTCCAAATTCCACTTTTACCTTCTTGTTCTAAGGCCTCTTCCTTCCAATGATTAAATTCTCCAATGATACAAACCTTTTCTGCTTGTGGTGCATAGGTCCGAAATAAAACACCTTCACCTTGAAGGTGTGCACCAAAATAAGTATAGGCATCAAAGGTTTTTCCTTCATAAAAATCTTGAATTTGCATAATAACTTCCCCTAAATTCTTTTTATTTATCATACCACTTCAAGAGATATCCATCAATTGACCATTCGTCATTTTTTCAACAAAAAAGAACCCTTAGATGCAATCTAAGGATTCCGAGAAAGGGACTATTTTGTTAGAGCACTTGCAGCATCTTGATCAATAATCACAATTACATCATCATGTTTTTGTAAAACAGAAGCTGGACAATTTTCAGTTACTGGTCCTTCAATCATTCCCTTTACTGCTTCTGCTTTTTCTTTTCCACTCGCTAAAACTAAAAGCTGTTTTGAACGAAGGATGCTAGCAATTCCCATAGATATTGCTTGTTTAGGCACTTGATTTGGATCATTATCAAAGAAACGACAATTCGCTTCAATCGTACTTTCTGTTAAATCAACAATGTGTGTTCCTTCTGTAAATAAAGTACCTGGTTCGTTAAATCCAATATGTCCGTTACGTCCAATACCTAAAACCTGACAATCAATAGAAACCTTCTTTAATTCTTCTTCATATTGGTTGGCATCCTCTTGACTTGTTCCAGATGGTAAATGCGTATTTTTATCTTGAATATTCACATGATCAAAAAGATGTTTGTGCATAAATGAATAATAGGATTCTGGATGGCTTTGTTCAATTCCTACATATTCATCTAAGTTATAGGAAGAAATATTTTCATAAGAGGTATTTCCCGCCTTATAATCTTCAACCATTTCTTTATATAAGCCTTCTGGTGTACTTCCAGTAGCCAAACCTAAAATGGCATCCTTTTTATTTACAATCACTTCTTTTACATATTCATACGCTTTTTTCGACATTTCAGTATAATCTTTGCATACAATAACTTTCATTTTTATCACCTCATGTATACCACTTTCATCTATTTTATATCATATAAATATACCAATTACAAGATTAAATCCATTTTATTTCATCAAATTGGTATACCAATTGAAATGTATACCTTTTCATAAAGATTGGTATATAAAAAGATTGAGATTGCTCTCAACCTTTATGCTCTTTAATTCCTTTTGTGACATAATGCAGCGTTGTACACTTGGGATTATAATAGGACAAGGTATATTCTACCAATCGATGATCCTGGTCATAGCCTAAATCTTCAAATTGAAAAATCATTTGATTTTCTAAATTCATCCATTCCTCTACATCCTTTGGACAAGGAAGAATCTTTAAATTAGAAACCATTTCCTTTGGACGACAACCCTTATCTTCCATATAGGCATACAAGGAAAACGTTTCAAAGTCAAAGCGATCGGCATCCTCAAAAATAGAAGCAGGAATATATGCTTTTTGAAGAACATAGGCTTCCTTATTTATTGTTGATAAACGAATGATTTCATATAATTGTTTTTCATTTGTAAAAAAACATGTCAATGCATCACAATTTATTTTTTTCAATGAAATCATTCGACGCGTTACTGGCATTCTTTTTTGTCTTAATTGTGCACTTAACGATAAGATTTCAGCTCGACCCAATTCAATTTCATCTCGACTGGTCGTATGATCTTTTACATAGTAGCCACTTCCATGCTTCGAAACTAGAATTCCTTCCTCTTCTAAATGCTTTAAAGCATTACGCACAGTCATACGATTCATCTGGTAATGGGTTGAATACCATCTCTCACTTGGTAAGCGGTCTCCGACCTGAAGCAGTCCTTGATTGATTTGCTCTTTGATTTGGTCCATCAATTGAACATATATTGCTTTTTTCTTTGTCATTGATGAATCACGCTCCTAAATTGATAAAAGGTAGGTATTGATGACATTTCAAAATACTCAAATGGATCAGAATTGTCTTCAAGATAAGACCTTCCCTTTTCAAAAAGAATTTCTTGTCCTTCTTTTAGCTCTAAATATTTTTGTTCTTCTTTTTTTGCTTCTACAATCAATAGCTCTTCATCCGTTTCTTGAATCGTAATTCCATAGACATCCTTCAATACACTATAGAATGATTGATTATGAAAATCATAGCCTTCAAGGCCCTTCACCTTCTCGTAGACAATATAGGTTTTTTCCATCGATACAGGGTACCCTTCAACAATCCTTAAACGAGCAAGATAAAATAAAGGGGTCGCAAAATCAACCTTTAATTGTTGACTTAAATAACAATTTGCTTTAATCACAGCACAAGAAAGAACACGGTTTTCATACTTATATTGTTTTCTTCTCATTGATTCTGTTGCTGGCTCAAAACAATCAATATCACGTAATATAAAGAGATCTTCTTTCTTCATAAGGAACTCCTATCTTCATTTATTATAACATAGGATTCAAAAAGCGATTTACTTGCTGATAACAAAAAACAGCCTTGGTATTTTAAATAAAACCGTTCCATCTTCTTGAAGTGGATAATTTTCTTTCACAAATTGTAAAAGCTCATTTTGGAAAAGGATGCCATCCTCTTCCGATAATTGATCCAAATAGCTTCGTAGACCCGTTCCTCTATACCATTCAAGAATGGATTCATGGCATTCCAAGCAATGATAATAGCTTGTTTCCCAAATTCGGAAATTTGAAGATAATTTAGAAAGAATATCGTAATATTGATTTTCCTTCAGCGTATAATATTGTTTCTTTCTCTTGATTTTATCTTTCCATGGACCACTCGCACACATTTCATCAATTTTTTGATAAAAAGGATGTTTTGTTTGCAAAGGAATTTGAATAGCAAGAGTCCCTCCATCCTTTAATAAATGAAATAAATCTGGAATCAATTGTTCATGATGATCAATCCAATGAATACACGCATTTGAAAAAAGTAAATCATACCTTTCTTGTATCTTTCCTAAGTCCTTTGAAAAATCAAATGATATAAAGCAACAATCTGGATTCTTTTCACGTGCACTTTTTAACATATCCTCACTTGAATCCGCACCAATAACCTTAGCTGATGGATATTCATTTTTTAGTACAGCTGTACTGTTTCCAATCCCACAACCAATATCTAAAATCGATTGAAAATCACGATCAGGTAAAGAGTGAACAAGATCATAACACGGAATCGTTCTTTCCTTTTCAAATCGTTTATATAAATTGGCATCCCAATTAAACATAAGACCTCCTAAAAAACTAGACAGTCATCCTGTCTAGTCCATTCTTTTATTCTCTTTCGAATTTTTCCCATTCATTATCTAATTCTTCATCAGTTTCTGTTTTTGAACGATCTGCTTCCGCCATTTTACGTTCTTTTAAACGTAAACGTGCTTTTAACAAATTCGCTTGTTTATTTGCACCACGTAACATACGAGAATAGCTAATAAACACACCGAAACAAACTAAGAATAAAATCAAGGAAAGTGGAAGAGCTATCAATAAATAGAGATTAGCCCCTTTCCATGTTTGTGACCAGACTTGTGTTCCAAAACAAACAGCACAAGCGACCATACAAACAAAAATCATAAATAAAGTTGAACGACAAGAGCTACGATATTTTTTGAAGAAAGCAAATTTTTCTTCTTCATTATCGATTTTCTTTCGATATTCTCCTGCCTTTTCTTCATTTCTTAAGATAAACCAGCCAGCATCCTTTTTCTTTTTTGATTCAGAAACTGATAAGAGCTTCCAGCCTTCTTGTTTCCATTTCAATTTTGTTTGTTGATCTGGTTCTTGTTCATAATAATTGATGACATAGTAATAATCACAAGGATCCCCTTTTCGGAAATAGAACTTTTTACCTGCCGATTTCACAAAATGGTATCCCATTTGCGATTGTTCTTCTAGATAGTCTTCTTCCATCGTGTATTCAGAAAGCAAGAAGTGTTTCTTTTCCTCATAGAGATCAGAAAGCGGAATCTCTTCTTCCATTTCTTCCGTTTCATTTTTCTTTGAAACTTTGGATTGTTCTTCAATCTCCGCTTCTTCATCGAAGAATTCAACGCGAATATCATCTTCAACAAAAGCTTCTTCTTCATTGGCATCTCCTTCACTTGGACCAACGCTTTCGGTTTGCGTTTGGAGCTCATCCAATTCATCTTCTTCAAATTCAATCACTTCATCTGGAGCATCTTGTGGATGCAACATCGGATCTTCATCCTCAAGCTTTTCCTCTTCTTCAGCAATGTCTTTCTTTTTCAAAGAAGAAGACAGCTCTTCTGAATTTCTTTTCATTTCTTCAAAGGTTTCTTTTACACTTTTTGGTTCAAGATCTTCTTTGACCTCTTCTTTTTCTTCCTCATCATTTGCATCAAAGGATAAAGCTTCAATCGGACGTACAATGTCTTCTACTTCATCAACTTGTTGCGCTTCAATCTTCGTATTTTCTTTTTCTTCTAAAGCAGCACTGGCAAGTGATTTCTTTAATTCTTCCACTTGTCGTGCTTTAAATGCTTCCAATTGAAGCTGTTCAAGCTCTTCTTCTGAAATTTCTTC
>CAVKAP010000079.1:0-6928 GCA_963654445.1 Segatella copri | reverse complement strand
ATTTCTTCCACTTGATCTTCAGTTAAATCTTGAACTTGAATATCAATATCCTCTTCTTGATCTAAGCCAGGTTGTACAATTTGTTCCGGTTCAACCGGTTCAATTGCTGAAGCTTCCAATTCAACTGCTTCATTGTTTTCAAAGCTTGAATTTTCTTCGATATCAACTGGTTCAAAATCTGAAGCTTGTTCTAAATCTTCTTGTCCAAGCTGAATCGGTTCAATCATTTCAATCTCTGTTTCACTGCTTTCGATATCGCTCGATTGATCCTCTGTTTCAACAATTGCGGTATCTTCTACACTTGCTTGATCCAATTCTTGAATATCATCTGTTTTTGTTAGAACATCATTTTCAGGTGTCAATTCCTCTTTTGTTTCTTCAACCGTAGAAGCTTCATTCAACTCCTGTTGATCTAAAAGTTTCGCTTGACTTCTTTTTAATGTTTTTCTTTTCTTTTTTTTCGGTTGAATCGATAAATCTTCAACCTGGAATTTTTCATTTTCTAAAGCTTGTTTATACACTTCCACATGTTGTGCTTTTTGAGTACGCTTTGCAAGATGGAATGCATTCTTACGTACTGGCTTTTCTTGTTTTTTATTTGTATCAAAAACACTTTGCGCATCAAAGTGTCTTAATTCTGGTTCATCATAATGAATCCCTGCAGCTCGATCTTCTTGTTGAAGACGTTTCAATTCTTGCAAGGCACTATTTTTTCTCATTCTTGATTCTTCGGCCATTTCTTCACCTTCTTAACTTCTTTATTTTACTAGGATTAACAATGCAAGTCAAATTGCTCAAAGAAGAAATAAGCTTGAATAAGAACCATTTTCAAAGATTAAAATCCTTTCATTTTTTTCTGTAATTCCTTCAATATTTAAATCTTCTGTTCCTACCATAAAATCAATATGAACAATGGATTGGTTCATTCCTTTTTCTAACAATTGTTCTTCATTCATTTCTAGACCACCTTTGATACATTCTGCATAGGATTGTCCTAAGGCAAAATGGCAAGATGCATTTTCATCAATTAAGGTTTCATAGAAGACCCGATTTAATTGAGATATTGGCGATTCAAAAGGCACAAGCGCTACTTCGCCTAAATAACGTGCATTTTCATCTAAATCAAAAATTTGATCTAAGATTTCCTTTCCCTTTTGACAGCCATAGTTTATGATTCTTCCCTTTTTAAATTCAAACCAAAAATCTTCAATAAGAGCACCATTATAATTCAAAGGATAGCTTGCACATAATTTTCCATTTACGCCATATTTAAATGGTGCACTAAAGACTTCTTCGGTAGGTAAATTTGCAAAATAAAGCATTCCATCTTTTAAAAGTGAACCACCACCTGCAAAGCAATAATCCTTAGGCAGTTCAATCGTACAATCCGTTCCTAAGGAATTTGTATAATGTAGAGCCTTTAAGTTTAAATCATTTAATTTTTTAACCTTTGATTCAAAGTCAATTTGTCTTTTTTTCCAGGTTAATACTGGATCTTCATTTACACAACAAATGGATAGTATATCCTTCCAAAGCTTCTCTTTAGCTTCCTTTTCATCCAAATCCAGGTAAACCTTTTTTGCCCACGACTTTGTTGAAACAGCAGCAATGCACCATTGACATTCCATAAAATCCAAGCGATTTCGATAGGCTTTGGTTTCTTTACGAAAGGCTTTCGAATAAGCCATCATTCGTTTTGGATTGACATCCTGCATCAAATCCGGATCTTCTCCTAATAAAGTTAAATAGCAAGCACCTTGTTCACTGGTTTGATTATAAAAATCTGCTTCATAGCTTGGAACCGTTTCAAACGTATCTTCAGATGCATAAAGATATTTCTGATGGCTGATTTGTTCATCTCGAAAACGCACAAGTACATCTCTAGCCTTACAAGAAAAAGCCTCCTTACTTAAGAGCTGTACAAATTCATATGCTTCTACTGGTGCTTTAATCACCACGATCTGATTTTCTTTTACATTTAATCCAACACGGATTAATAAACGTGCATAATTTTCTAAATTCATTTTTATCACCAACCTTATTCTATAAAAAAAAGGAGGAAAGTTCCTCCTTAAAATGATTATTTTGAAAATTGTTCTTTCCGAATCGTATCGAAGAATTTCTTTGGATCTTGGCACATATCGTTTGGACCACAATGACAAGAGCCACCACAAGATCCTCCACAAGATGCTTTTCCAGCCTTCTTGTCTTTATAAATCGAACGAATAGCTAAAGTGACAACGAAACAAAGCGCCAAGAAAACAATCAAGCTTGAAAAGTTCACCAAAATCCCTCCTTACCTTATTTATTTACAGAAAATTCTACTTCTGCATTGGCGTCCTCTTTGGCAGGACGAACTAATAAATAAATTAATCCAGCTAATAAAACAAATCCAACAATTGTACCAAAGCTAAAGCCTTGACCAGTAAATAGGTTTCCTAATTGATAAACAATTAATCCACATACATAAGCAAATCCACATTGGTAACCAATCGCAATCCAGAACCATTTTGTGTTATTCATTTCACGTTTGATAGCACCCATTGCAGCGAAGCAAGGCGCACATAATAGGTTGAATACCATGAATGCATAAGCTGCAGTCGCTGTAAATCCGGCAGCCAATTGACCCCAAATTTCATTTCCTTCTTCAGCAACTTCAGCAAATCCATATAATTGTCCAAAGGTTGCGACAACGTTTTCTTTGGCAATTAATCCAGTTACACTGGCAACAGCTGCCTTCCAATCACCGAATCCAAGAGGTGCGAAAATCCATGCGAAGGTACGTCCGATGGAAGCAAGTACAGAATTATCGATATCATCAACCATACCGAAGCTTCCACTTTCCCAACCGAATCCTTGTAAGAACCACAATACAATCGTTGATAACAAGATAATCGTTCCAGCTTTTTTAATAAATGAGAATCCACGTTCCCACATACTTCTTAATACGTTAATCGCACGTGGCATATGATAAGCAGGCATTTCCATTACGAATGGAGCAGGATCACCAGCAAAGATCTTCGTCTTCTTTAAGATGATACCAGAAATAATGATAGCTGCCATTCCTACAAAATATGCAGAAGGAGCAACCCAGCTTGCACCATTGAAAATAGCACCAGCAATTAAACCAATGATTGGCATTTTAGCTCCACATGGAATGAAAGTTGTCGTCATGATTGTCATTTTACGGTCACGATCACTTTCAATCGTACGGCTTGCCATAACAGCTGGTACACCACATCCTGTACCAATTAACATTGGAATGAAGGATTTACCAGATAAGCCAAATTTACGGAAGATACGGTCCATAATGAAGGCAACACGAGCCATATATCCACAATCTTCTAAAATTGCTAAGAAGAAGAATAAGACTAACATTTGAGGTACGAATCCTAAAACAGCACCAACACCACCAATAATTCCATCAACAATTAAACCATGTAACCAGCTTGCACATTGAATTGAATCTAAGAAGCTATCAACAGCAGGTGGGATAATTTCACCAAATAACACATCGTTTGTCCAATCGGTTACGAAGGTACCAACAGTCGTTACTGAAATGTAGTATACAAACCACATAACAAGTGCAAAGATTGGTAAAGCTAAAACACGATTGGTAACAATACGGTCGATTTTATCGGAAGTAGAAATCAAATCCTTTGATCCTTTTTTGTAGCAATCCTTAATTAATGATGTAATGTATGTATAACGCGCATCTGTAATAATCGATTCTGCATCATCGTCTAAAGCTTTTTCTACTTTTTCGATAACCGAAGCATCGGCTTTTGTATTAATCGAAGCTTCAATTTTATCATCTCTTTCAAACAATTTTACGGCATAGAAGAAACGACGACTTGCTTCAATGGAAGCAGGTTCTGCTTTTTCAATTGAATCTAAAGCTTCTTTTAATTGTCCAGTATAGATTTGAGAAGCTGAATAAGAAATTCCAGCCGCTTTTTTAACTTCAGCCATTAATTCTTCAATCCCTGTATTTCTTAACGCAGAAATTGGAACGACCGGACATCCTAATTCCTTTGATAATTTCTTATAGTCAATCGAATCATTTCTTTTTTCGATTACATCCAACATGTTGATCGCAACCACGGTTGGAATTCCCAATTCTAAGATTTGTGTTGTTAAGAATAAGTTTCTTTCTAAGTTCGAACCATCGATGATATTTAATACAACATCGACACTTCCATTTAATAAGAATTCACGCGAAACAACCTCTTCGAGTGTATATGGAGATAAAGAATAAATACCTGGCAAGTCGGTAATTTTAATTTCTTTATCATTTTTATATTTACCTTCTTTTTTCTCTACAGTAACCCCTGGCCAGTTTCCTACATATTGCGTAGCACCAGTTAAACCGTTAAACAAGGTCGTTTTACCACAGTTTGGGTTTCCTGCTAATGCAACTTGAATTGACATATTTCCCTCCTAATTATTGTACTTCAATCATTTCCGCATCGGCTTTACGAATAGACAATTGATATCCACGAACATTTAATTCAATTGGATCTCCTAAAGGCGCTACCTTAACAACAGACACCTCTACACCTTTTGTAATTCCCATATCCATAATTCTACGTTTTGTGGCACCTTGACCTGTTAATTTCTTCACAGTGACAGTTTGACCAACTTGAACTTCTTTTAGTGTCATATGAATCTCCTTCCTTATACCATAATCTTTCTTGCAAGCTCATCGCTTAATGCAACTCGGACATCTTTAATATTCACAATCACATTGCCATTTGTTTTGGAAACAACGACAACTTCAGCTCCTTGTACAAATCCTAAATTTTCTAAATGGTGCTGTGTCTCTTTTGAGCCACCAACCTTTTTAATAATATTTACTGCATTTAAATCTGCAAAAGATAATGGCATGATCTTCCCTCCTAGTTAGCAAGTTCTAACTAGGATTAGTCTACTCTTACATAGTAAGTCTGTCAACACTTAGTTATCTTAATTTAACTAGATTATCCAAAGTTAACAAAGTTTGACAACTCTAACTAAGACATGTATTATATACCCTATGGAGGTATATTTTTATGAGTACATTTATTATTTGTCTCATTCTTCTTCTCATTTGTTTCATAGCCATTCGTTCAATGCGTAAAAGAGCTACTTCAGGATGCTGTGATACCGGTGATCAAGAAAAAAGAATCAAAGTAAAAGATAAAAACAAAAGCCACTATCCTTATCAATTGGAATTAAAGGTATCTGGCATCCATTGCCAAAATTGTTGTATACGAATCGAGAATGCCTTTAATAAAAAGGAAGGAAACTATGCAAAGGTGAATACCGACAACAACGTATTAACGATTTTATCGAAGGAAGAGCTTGATTCTAATCAATGTATAGAAACTGTAAAAAGTCTTGGATACATCGCAACAATCGAATAAAAGTACAAAAGACACCCTCATCTTGAGGATGCCTTTTTAAATACAAAAAAACCGTTGAAATCAACGGCTTCTTCTTTTTAACTAAGCGTTTAATGCAGCTTTTGCTTCTTCACAAAGTTTTGTGAAAGATTCTGCATCATGAATTGCCATTTCACTTAACATCTTACGATTAATGTCGATGTTAGCTACTTTTAATCCATGCATTAAACGAGAATAAGATAAATCATTCATACGTGCTGCTGCATTGATACGAGCAATCCAGATTTTACGCATGTTTCCTTTTAACTTACGACGATCGTTGTATGCATATTTAAATGAATGCATTACTTGTTCGTTTGCTGTTCTATATAATGTGTGTTTTGAACCAAAATAACCTTTGGCAAGCTTCAATACGCGCTTTCTACGGGCACGAGAAACTGTTCCACCTTTAACTCTAGCCATCTTTCTTTTCCTCCTCTATTACTTCACTAACATTTCTTTAATGCGTTTGTAGTCTGTAGCATGAACCGTAGCTGGTTTAGCTAAATGACGTCTTTGTTTTTTTGTCTTACCGTGGAAACGGTGAGATGTATACGCATGTGATCTTTTTAATTTTCCAGAACCTGTCTTTTTAACACGTTTTGCAAGTCCTCTATGACTTTTCATCTTAGGCATAAATTGCTCCTCCTTACTTCTTTGTTTTCTTAGGGGATAAAGTAACAGACATTGTGTTACCTTCCAACTTCGGACGTTTTTCAACTGTTCCTACTTCTGCTAATGCATCGATAAAATCATTCATGATCTTACGTCCAACTTCTTGACGTGTGATCAAGCGGCCACGGAATCGCATATCAATCTTAACCTTCATCCCTGATTCTAACCATTTTTGCGCATGGCGTAGTTTGGTATCAAAGTCGTGTGTATCCACAACTGGTGATAAACGAAGTGATTTCATTTCTACGACATGTTGTTTCTTTTTTGCTTCCTTGGCTTTTTTCTGCTGTTCGAAATGATAACGACCATAGTCTAATATCTTACAAACAGGAGGTTTTGCTTTCGGAGCAACACATAATAAGTCTAAATTAGCTTCACTAGCAATATTTTGTGCTTTTCTTTTTGACATGACGCCCAATTGTTCACCATTTGCACCAATTACACGAACTTCTCTAAATGGAATCTTATCGTTGAATAAATCATGATTCACATTATTAGGGGCTACTTTACGATTACGGATATTTGACACCTACCTTTTCTTCCAAAAAAAATGAGTACGATAAACGTACTCATTCTAGCTCTACCATTAATTGGAATTGGCCTTGACCCATGTATCAATATACATCAGGTGAGAAGAGTACTTCTATCTTTCCATTTCTTTACTTGCTTAGATTATCATAAACTGAATAAAGTGTAAAGTGTTTTTTTTACTTGCATTTCAAAAATATTCATGGTAATATAATCAAGCACACGGACCCTTAGCTCAGTTGGCAGAGCAACTGACTCTTAATCAGTGGGTCTAGGGTTCGAATCCCTAAGGGTCCACCATT
>CAVKAP010000078.1:0-24866 GCA_963654445.1 Segatella copri | reverse complement strand
TGAAGGTGGTGGAAACATCACCTTTTTTTCTTGCGAAATTTAGAAATTGAGTTCTTGAATTTACTTTTTTCAATTTACGGATTGCCGATATTTCTGAGCTATACTTTTAAATTTTATTTATTTATGGTAAAATTTTACCGCTTATGAGGATTTTCTCTATAGGGGAGGTATACAATGGAAAAAGTAATTAAAATCGAAGGGGGACATCGCTTACGCGGTAAGGTTACAATTTCTGGTTCAAAAAATGCAACGGTCGCATTGATACCTGCATGTGTTTTAGCACATGAACCAGTTACTATATATGGGGTACCGAACATTTCAGATGTTCGTGCATTGGTTGTTTTATTAAAGGAATTGGGTGTTCATGTCGAAGAAAAAGAGGAAGGAACACTTTATATTGATCCTAGAAATATGCAAAATAATCCATTGGTTTCCGATGCAGCTACAAAGCTAAGAGCAAGCTATTATTTTATGGGAGCTCTTTTAGGAAAATATGGACATGCCGAAATAAGAATGCCTGGTGGTTGTTATTTGGGACCACGACCTATTAATCTACATATCAAAGGTTTTGAGGCTTTAGGTGCACATGTGGATTATGAAAATGGATGCTATGTTCTACATGCAGATCATTTAGTTGGAACAAATATTTTCTTAGATATTTCTAGTGTTGGGGCAACAATCAATATTATGATGGCTGCTGTTTATGCACAAGGACGTACGATTATTGAAAATGCGGCCAGAGAGCCAGAAATCATAGATATTGCGACACTTTTAAATAAAATGGGTGCACGTATTCATGGAATGGGTACAAGTACAATTACTATTGATGGTGTAGAGCGTTTAAATGGATGTATTCATGAAATTATTCCAGATCGTATTGAAGCGGCAACCTATATTATTATGGGAGCAGCCATGGGTGATGGCATGATGATTGAAAATGTTATTCCTCAGCATTTAGAAGCCATTATTATGAAATTGAAAGAAATTGGTATTCAAATGGAAGTGGGTTCTGATTTTGTTCATATCTTAGGTAAAAATGCAGAATTGAAGCCAACCGAAATTTTAACGAAGCCTTATCCAGGCTTTGCGACTGATGTTCAACAGCCTTTTGCAGTTTTATTAACCCAATCGGTTGGGCAATCTACGGTTACAGAAACCATTTATAAAGAACGGTTTAAGCATTGTGCTGAATTGAATAAAATGGGTGCAGATATTGATGTACATGATGCAAGCTCTTTTATTCATGGAAAAACAAAGCTTTATGGAAGTCGTGTACGTGCAACGGATTTAAGATGTGGAGCGGCTTTAGTTGTTGCCGGTTTAATGGCTGAAGGAATTACTGAAATTCATGATATTTATCATATTGATCGTGGATATGATAATTTGGATGAAAAACTAAATGAATTGGGTGCTAAAATTTGGCGCGAAGAAATAGAATAACAGTCTCTGACTGTTATTTTTTATATTTCTAAAGAAAAGCCTGTCTAAAGTTGATATAATATGAGTATGATTCGGGTTGCACTTTTAGAGCATGAAAAGGAAACAAAGGAAGTTGTTTTCACATTAAGTAAAATTTTTGATGGAGTGGATTGGACTTTCCGTCATTTTTATAAACCAAGTGTTTTAGCAAAGGTTTGTCAAAATCAAGACTTTCAAATTTTTGTTTTTGATGAGATGTTTAAAAGCAATCGTTTTGAAAGTGTCTTTGTTCATGATCATCCAAATACATTGATTCTTTATCTTTGTCAGGATGTAAGACAATTGCGAGCAGATGATCAACGCCATCGTGTTTTTTATCTGTCAAAAGATACGATTCAAGAGGATTTACAGGCTATCTCGAATCAATTATTAACACAAACCAAACAAGCGGATTTATATTCCATTCAATACAATGGGGTTCATGTCAGTATTCCTTATGAAGACATTTATTATTTAGAAAAAATGGATAAAATGGTTTATTTTCATACCAAAAAAGGGGTATTCCATAAGCGAATGAATATGTCAGATGCACAAGAAGCCTTTGCGAGCTATGGCTTTTTACGTATCCATGTATCTTATATTGTAAATGAAAAACATATTACGGCTTGGTTTCATGATGCTGTGCAAATCAACGATCATGAAATGATTCCGATGTCTCGTTCGCAAAAACGCAAGATAAAAACCGAACGCAAAGGAAAGAATTCGTAAGGATAATGAATTATGTGATAGAATAAATTCAAAAGCGCAAAGGAGAACTTTTTATGAAAATATTAGCTTCGAACTATGATGGTACTTTATGTTATGGAAAAAAGGTGATGGCCGAAGATAGTGAGGCAATTCGTAAATGGCAAGCTGCTGGGAACTTGTTTGTGATTGTCACAGGCCGTGCAAAGGAATCTTTAGATAAGTATTTAGATAAAGATGGGATTCAACCTGATTATTATGTAACGAATAATGGCAGTGTTATTTATGATGCACAAGGGAATTTACTAAAAGCTGATTATTTGGATCATATGACGGCCATTGATGCCATCTATATTGCTAAAGAGATGGAAGGAGTGGCAAGCTATGTTGTTAATGATGGGCATCATAGACATCGTATTGTTGTTGATCCATCCATTGAAGAGCATCGTTATCCAAATATGAAAGAGGATTTAAGTGAAGAAGAAGTGATGAATCAATCAAATTTCTCGCAAATCGTTCTCTCTATGGCAAATCCAGATTTAGCTGAAAGCTTAGCAGAAGAATTTAACTTGTTCTTTTCAGAAAACATTCAAGCCTATGCGAACAATTATTGTGTTGACTTAGTGGCAAAAAATGTATCCAAAGGGACAGGCTTAGAATATGTGGCTATGTATGCCGATGTTGATATGGATGATGTCTATGCGGTTGGAAATCTTCCAAAGGATGTTCCAATGTTAGAAATGACAGAAAATAGTTATGCATTCTTTACTTCACCAAGTGAAATAAAAGATTTATGTAAACATGAATGCATGTCGATTCAAGAAATGGTTCAAGAAATTTTATAAAAATTGAAAGGGGGAAATCTATTTTGACTGGAATAGAAACTTTCTCCAATGTTATTTTAATTGTTCGACTTATATTAGATATATTAGCGGTATGGGGCCTGATTTATATGGCCCTTCGCTTGTTTCGAAATAACTATCGAACTGTTCAAATATTAAAGGGGATCTTAGTTTTATTTTTAATTAAAGCTGTTTCCATGTTATTGGGATTAACAGCATTTAGTAAAGTGATTGATACTTTTTTACAATGGGGCGTCTTGGCAATTATCATTGTCTTTCAACCAGAAATTCGTGGAATGCTTGAAAAATTAGGAAAGTCATCGGTTGCTTTAACAACCGACTTAACGCGAGAGCAGAGTATGTTGATGATTGAAGAGCTTGTGATTGCCTGTGAGCAAATGTCTCGATCAAAGACAGGGGCTTTGATTACGATTCAACAAACGCAACAATTGACCGATTATGTCAATACAGGAATTCGTATGGATTCGGTTGTATCGAGTGAGCTATTGGGAACGATTTTTCAATATGGAACACCAATGCATGATGGAGCGGTTATTATTCAAGGGAATAAGATTGCCTGTGCGGCGGCTTATTTTCCACCGACAAGTCGTGATTTACCAAGTAAATATGGAGCTCGACATCGAGCAGCTGTGGGAATTAGTGAAATTACGGATTCGATCACAATCGTTGTCAGTGAAGAAACTGGAACGATTTCTTTAGCGATGAATGGGCAGTTGACAAAGTATCCAGTCGAAGGCTTAAGACGCTTTTTGATGAATGTTTTAGTTCCAGAAGAGAGTGATGAATCCAATGTAATTGTACGAACAGCTAAATCTTTAGGCTTTGCCCACAATCGAGAAGAGCAGAGTAATCCAAAGCGAAAAACGGATGAACGGATTCAACCTTTAAAGATTGTAGATTTATATAATGAAGAGATGGAGGAGACAAAAAATGGAAAGTCCAAATAAAAAACCTCCAGTAGGCATCTTACGCTTTGCGTATACTTTGTTTCAATTTTTGTTTTCAAAAATTAACAAATTAGTTGATGCAATCATTTTTTCAAAAAAAGGATCCGTGATGGTTTCATTGCTTGTTTCAATCGTTATTTGTATTGGGGCAAATTATGAACAAATTGGTATGCAGCTGTTTAATGATTCTTCAACCAGTACACAAATTCAAGATGTACAGGTTGAAACTTTATATGATTCATCGAAATATCAGATTTCAGGCATACCAAGTACAGTAACTGTTCAATTGAGTGGCGATGCAACGCAAATTCAAGTTTTTCGTCGTCAAGGAAATATGACTGTGATTGCGGATTTACAAAAGCTATCTGAAGGAACAAATGTCGTTGATTTGAAGGTTCAAAATTTACCAACAGGGGTAAAGGCTGAAATTACACCTTCAACCGTTACGGTCAATATTTCTCGAAAAACAAGTAAGGAATTTGCGTTATCCAGTGATTTGATCGTATCAAGCAATCGTAAGGAATCAGATTACAATACACCAGTCTTATCGATTTCGGATGTTCAAATTACCGGAACATCTGATCAAATCAATTCGATTCGACGGGTAAAAGCCATTATTGATGGTAGCAACGAACAAGGAAGCTTTGAAACCGAAGCAAGCATTGTTGCATATGATGCACAAGGTAATACAGTGGATGTAAATATTGAACCAAATGTTACACATGTCAGTGTTCAATTAAAAAATTCAGATGATGAATAGTAGGAGGATTTATGGGAAAGTATTTTGGAACAGATGGAGTTCGTGGAAGAGCAAATGAAGGATTGACTTTAGATATGGCCATTCGAATTGGTCAATATTTAGGATGGCATTATTCTAAGAATAAGCATGCTCGTATTTTAATTGGAAAGGATACGCGTTTATCTGGGGATATGTTTGAATTGGGCTTATCTGCAGGTGCAACCAGTACGGGAGCACAGGTTTATTTATTGGGGGTTTGTCCAACGCCTTCTATTAGTTACTTGATTCAAAAAGAACGTTTTGATTGTGGAATCATGGTCAGTGCCAGTCATAATCCCTATTATGATAATGGAATTAAAATCTTTAATCACAATGGTGAAAAGATGGAAGAGGACCTTCTTTTAAAGATTGAAGATTATATGGATGGAAAATCCGAGCTTCCTTTAGCAACCGGTGATTCCATTGGAGAGCTTATTGAATGGGAAGATGGTTTAGAAATTTATATGTCTTGGGTAAAAGAGACCGTCTCTGTTGATTTAACAGGAATGAAAATTGCGGTTGATTTAGCCAATGGTTCTGCAACCAGTACAGCCGTTGAAACCCTTGATGCACTAGGGGCAACAGTAGAAGCCATCAACAATTCACCAAATGGTATCAATATCAATAATAAATGTGGATCAACACATCCTGAAGGATTACAACGCATCATGCGTGAAAATGAATTTGATATCGGTCTTGCCTTTGATGGCGATGCGGACCGTTTCATTGGTTGTGATAGCGATGGACGTTTAATTGATGGGGATTACATTCTATATATTTGTTCAAAATATTTAAAATCAATCAATAAATTAAACAAGAATATGTGTGTCACTACGGTTATGGCCAATCTTGGTTTATATAAGGCATTGGATGAAAATAAAATCGATTATATTCAAACCCCAGTTGGTGATAAGTATGTTTTTGAAGAAATGCAAAAAAATGACTACTATGTTGGTGGTGAACAAAGTGGACACATTATTTTCTATGAACATGAAAAAACGGGAGATGGTTTATTTACAGCCCTTCAAATTTTAAAAATCATGAAAGAAACCGGAAAAACAGTTCAAGAGTTGTGTGAAGGCTTGTTTATTTATCCACAATTATTAGAAAACGTTCAAGTAAAGAATAAAGAAGAAGCTTTAAATGATGAAGGTCTAAAAGCACAAATTCAAGCAGTAGCTGATGAATTAAAGGATGAAGGTCGTATTCTTGTACGTCCAAGTGGTACGGAGCCTTTAATTCGTGTCATGGTTGAAGCGAAAACGGATGAATTATGTCAACAATATGTTGGTAAAGTTGTTCAATATATGAAAGAAAACGATTTCTAAAAGGAGGATATACTTTGAAACGAGTAATCTGTGTTGTAGAAGATGAAAAGGATTTAAATAATTTAGTTGCACAATATCTTCGAAAGGAAGGCTATGAGGTTCGTTCGTATTATACCTATGAAGAAGCCAATGCGCATGTAACGGATGATGATGTGCATCTTTGGATTCTAGATATTATGTTAGATGATAAGTCTGGCTTTGATCTCATTGAAGAAATTCGCTTACAAGGACCAGAAATCCCAGTTATTTTCATGTCGGCAAGAGACAAGGAATTTGATCGAATCATCGGCTTAGAAAAAGGAAGCGATGATTATATCACCAAACCATTTAGCCCCAAGGAATTGGTTTTACGAGTGAACAATATCATTAAACGTGCTTATAAGGATGACAACAATCGAATCAGTATCGATGGATACGAATTGGATGAAGAACAAAGAAAGATCTTCTTTGAAAATGAAGAAATTGAATTGACGACAAAGGAATTCGATTTATTGATGATGTTTATTAAGAATAAAGGCATTGCCTTTTCTAGAGATAAGATCCTAGAAAATGTATGGGATGAAAATTATTTTGGTTCAGATCGTGTGGTAGATGATACCTTACGTCGTTTACGAAAAAAATTACCAAATTTAAATATTCATACTATTTATGGCTATGGATATCGTCTAGGCTAATATGAAAAAGATTCAAGATTATTTTAAAAAGCTTTCTTTGACCCAACAAATTATTTTGATTATTTTATCCTTTGTGGTGTTCTTTTTTGCCTTTTTCTTCTTGTTTTTATCGGGAAACATCGATCATACGATTTCGATTCAAATGTATGACATGATGGAAAGCCGTCAAGAATCCATTATTACGGTTTTAAAATCGGATGCTTCGAATAATGATAAAAGGGATTACTTTAATATTGCGGTGGATAAATATCAAACGAATTGTGTGATCGATGGAGATACCATCGAAACCTTAAGTGATTCCCAAGAACAATCCTTTGATAAAAGCTTACAAGAAACAATTATTGAAAAGGCAGCCATTGCGAAAAAAACAGGGAAAGTCCAACAAGGTACCTTAAGTAAAAATAATCAAACCTACTATTATCGTATTTGTCGAGTTCGAACCAATTATGGTGACTTTGTCTTGGCAAGCTTTATGGATGACAGCTACTCGGATATTTTAAGAAGCTCACTTGTTGATTCAACCTTCGATTTAACGATTTTTGCATATTTTATCATGTTGTTGATTATGATGATTTGGGTGTATTCCATTATTCATCCATTAAATCAAATCAAATATTATATTGAACAGGTGAAATTGGGAAAAGAAGTGGAATTGCATGTCAATCGGAAGGATGAAATTGGTGAGGTTGCGGATGCATTGGTTACCATGAAGGAAGATCTAACCAAACAAGAAAAAGCAAAGGAAGAAATGATCCATAACATTTCACATGATTTAAAGACACCAATCGCAACCATTAAATCCTATGCCGAATCCATTAAGGATGGAATCTATCCCTATGGAACGATGGAAAAAAGTGTAGATGTAATTATTGAAAATGCACAACGTTTAGAGGATAAGGTACATAATCTTTTATATTTAAATCGTGTAGAATACCTTGTGACCAGTGATGCCGAAGGGGTATTAACCAATATGAAAGAGGTTGTTGAACAAGTCGTATTAAATTCAGCAGTTATTCGTAAGGATATTGAAATTCAAACCGATATTGAAGAAGTATTCTTTGATGGTTTGTTGGAATCATGGCGGGTTACGATTGAAAATATTATGGAAAATGCGTTCCGATATGCGAAAAGCTATATTCGAATTGAGGTTCGTGAAAACGATTTAAAAATTTATAACGATGGACCAAAAATGGAAGAAGATCGAATTGAAACCTTATTCCATCCCTATGAAAAAGGAGAAGGTGGACGCTTTGGCCTAGGCCTGTCCATTGTTGATAAGGTTGTGAAGGCCAATCATTATCGAGTAAAGGGCTTTAATACCGATGATGGGGTTTGTTTTGAGATTTATCGAGAACAGCCTGAGAAAAAGGATCATCGATGGAATCAACGGCAGAAAAAAGGAATGTTGAATAAAAAAGACAATAATTATATCGTTTAAATTTTCTTTTTGACTTCACATTCTATCCGCCTTATAATCATCATAAAGACAGTGAAAAGGACACGAATAAAAGTTCTGGTCTATAGAGAAAAAGTGTTTGGTGAAAACTTTTCGAAAGACTTTTATTTACTACCTTGGAGTTGCCCTCGAAAGAGTGTGCCGTAGCTTTGCGTTAAAAGAAAATGAAGGTGCACAGTTTAAGCTGTGAACTAAGGTGGTACCGCGTATAGAACGTCCTTAGATAGGGCGTTTTTTTTAATGAAAGAAGGAGAATATTATGGCATTAGTAAATTTTTGTGAAGATGAACATCTTCAAACTCTAAATCACTCTTGTGCGCATTTATTAGCACAAGCGGTTCGTCATCTCTATCCAGATGCAAAATTTTGGGTTGGACCGGTTGTATCCGAAGGCTTCTATTATGATATGGATCTTGGTGGATATAATCTAACCGATGAGGATTTACAAAAGATTTCGAAGGAAATGAAAAAATGTGCAAAATCGGATAAGCGCATTGTACGTGAAGAAATTACCCGTGAACAAGCCTTAGAGCGTTTTAAAGATGATCCTTATAAAATTGATTTAATCAATCGTATGGAAGAGGGTACAAATATTTCAATGTACACACAAGGCGATTTCACCGATTTATGTCGTGGTCCGCATGTTGAAAGTACAAAGAAATGTCGCCACTTTAAATTGTTGAAGCATTCCGGTGCTTATTGGAAGGGCGATGCCAACAATAAAATGCTACAACGTGTCTATGGTGTATGCTTTGATACTAAGGAAGAATTGGATGCGTATTTAGAAACCTTAGAGGAAGCCAAAAAACGTGATCATAAGAAATTAGGAAAGGAATTGGGCTTATTTACATTAAGTGAATATGCGCCAGGTATGCCTATTTTCTTACCAGATGGAATGATCTTAAGAAATATCTTAGAACAGTTCTGGTATGAAGAGCATACCAAAGAAGGCTATCAATTCATTAAGACACCAATTATGATGTCAAAAGAATTATGGGAATTAAGTGGCCATTGGGATCATTATAAAGATAATATGTATACTTCAATGGTTGATGATCGTGAATTTGCGATTAAACCAATGAACTGTCCAGGTGCTTTATTGGTTTATAATTCATCCTTACACTCTTATAAAGATTTACCATTGCGTATTGGTGAATTAGGACAAGTTCATCGTCATGAAGCCAGTGGGGCATTGAATGGTTTATTCCGTGTTCGTACCTTTACACAAGATGATGCGCATTTATTTGTTACACCAGATCAATTAGAAGAAGAAGTAAAGAATGTTTTACAATTGGTTGATCGTATTTATTCCGTATTTGGCTTGCCATATGAAATTGAATTATCAACTCGTCCAGAAAGTGGTTATATCGGATCTGAAGAAATTTGGGATGCATCAGAAAAAGCCTTGGCACAAGCCTGTGTTCATGCTGGAAAAGAATATCAAGTCAATCCAGGTGATGGTGCTTTCTATGGTCCTAAATTAGATATTCATATTAAAGATAGCTTAGGTCGTGTATGGCAATGTGGTACGATCCAATTGGATATGAATTTACCTGAACGTTTTGAATGTAAATATGTGGATGCAGATGGATCAAAGAAAACACCAATTATGTTACACCGTGTTGTTTATGGTTCAATTGAACGTTTTATTGGTATCTTAATTGAACATTTTGCAGGGCACTTCCCATTATGGATGGCACCTCATCAAATTGCGATTATTCCAGTTCATCATGAAAAGCATTTGGACTATGCCAAAAAAGTAGAAGAAGCTCTTAAAGCGCAAGGTCTTCGTGTCGATTTAGATGCGCGTAATGAAAAATTAGGATATCGTGTTCGTGAAGCACAAATTAAGAAGGTTCCTTATCAAATCGTTGTAGGAGATGGAGAACAAGAGGAAGGTACAGTGACTATCCGTAAGAGTGGATCTCGTCAAAGTCAAACCTTGTCTTTGGAACAAGCAATTGAAAAATTTGTGACGGAAGTAAAAGAAAAAACGATTGTAGTAAAATAAAGAATCTAGACCCTTTGTAGGGTCTTTTTCTTTTTAGCAAACTTTAAAAAAGAGTGCTAAAAACACTTGCATATCTTTTATTGTTGAGTATAATACTAATTAGCAGTTGAAAGCTGTTAGTGCTAAAGGAGGATAATTATGATTCAACCATTACATGATTATGTGTTATTAAAAAAACAAAAAGAAGAAAAGACTACAGCGAGTGGAATTATTTTGACGAGCGGGAAAGAAAAATCAAAATTTGCCCTTGTTGAAGCAATTGGAACAGGTGTAGAAAAAGCCGGATACCAAGTTGGGGATAAGGTTTTATTTAAAGAATATGCAGGAACAAATATTAAAGTAAACGATGAAGAGTTCATCGTGATTAAAGATGAAGATATTATTGCAGTAAGCAAATAAGGAGGAATATTATGGCAAAAGAAGTACGTTTTTCAAAAGATGCACGTGAATCAATGTTAAAAGGAGTAAATATTTTAGCGGATGCAGTACGTGTTACTTTAGGTCCTAAAGGAAGAAATGTTGTATTAGAAAAAGAATATGGAAGTCCATTGATTACCAATGATGGTGTCAGCATCGCAAAAGAAATTGAATTGGAAGATGCATTTGAAAATATGGGTGCTAAATTGGTTTATGAAGTAGCCAATAAAACAAATGATACAGCTGGTGATGGAACCACAACCGCAACGATTTTGGCACAATCTATGATTGAAAGTGGATTACGTCAAGTTGATCGTGGAGCAAATCCAGTATTGATGCGTGAAGGAATTGAAAAAGCAAGCCAAGCCATCAGTGATTATATTTTAGAGCATGCTAAAAAAGTAGAAGATTCAAAGGATATTGCCAGTGTTGCAACCATTTCAAGTGGTAGCGAAGAAATTGGAAAAATTATTGCCGAAGCAATGGATAAGGTTGGTCGTGATGGTGTTATCTCTACGGATGATTCCAATGGCTTTGAAACTGAATTAGAAATCAGTGAAGGTATGCAATACGACAAAGGATACATTTCACCATATATGGTTAGTGATCGTGAGAAGATGGAATGTGTGATGGAAAATCCATATGTCTTAGTAACGGATCAAAAAATTAATAATGTCCAAGAAATCTTACCTTTATTAGAACAAATCGTTCAATCAAATCGTAGCTTATTGATTATTGCGGAAGACTTAGAAAATGAAGTAGTTTCAACCTTAGCTTTAAATAAATTACGTGGAACCTTCAATGTTGTTGCAACTAAGGCACCTGGATTCGGTGACAACCAAAAGGCTCAATTGGAAGATATTGCAATCTTAACAGGTGCAACCTTCTATTCTAAAGATTTAAATATGGAATTGAAGGATATGCAATTAAGTGATTTAGGTAATGTAAAACGCTTGGTTGTAACAAAAGATAATACAACAATGATCGGTGGAGCTGGTGACAAACAAGCGGTTGAAGATCGTGTTGCTCAAATTTCAGCACAAATGGAAAATACCACAAGTGAATACGATAAGAAACGTATGTCTGAACGTTTAGGTAAGTTATCCAATGGTGTTGCTGTAATTAAAGTTGGTGCAGCGACTGAAACCGAATTAAAAGAAAAGAAATTACGTATTGAAGATGCTTTGAACTCAACACGTGCAGCTGTTAGTGAAGGTATTGTCATCGGTGGTGGTGCTTGCTTAGTGAGTGCTTATACTGCATTAAAAGATCAAGTGAAATCCGATGTTGTGGATGTACAAAAGGGTATTAAGATTGTCTTTGATGCTTTATTAGCTCCAATTGCCCAAATTGCAGATAATGCAGGTTACAATAGCGAAGAAATTGTTGAAACACAAAAGGGACAAAAAGAAAACTTTGGATTTGATGCAAAACATGGCCAATGGGTTAATATGTTTGAAGCAGGAATTATCGATCCAGCGAAAGTAACTCGTAATGCTTTATTGAATTCAGCTAGTATTTCCGCCTTATTTATTACAACTGAAGCTGGTGTAGCTAAAATCCCTGAACCAGAACAAGCAGCACCTGCAATGAATCAAGGAATGTATTAAAATGATCAAAAGAACTCATTGAAATGAGTTCTTCTTTTTTTTATAATTGTTTCGGTGAAAAATATGAAAACAATTTGGATTGCAACATCAAACCTTCACAAAGTGGAAGAGTTTAAAACAATGTTTGGAAAAGATGTTTGTGTAAAATGTTTAAAGGATTTAGATAAGACATTAGATATTATAGAAGATGGAAAGACCTTTGAAGAAAATGCTTTAATAAAAGCAAGAGCCTTATTCAATGAAATTCATGAACCCGTTATTAGTGATGATTCGGGTTTAGAAGTGGATGCAATGAATAAAGAACCAGGTGTTCATTCAGCGCGTTGGATGGGAGAAGATACATCCTATACCATCAAAAATCAAGCAATTATTGATGCGGTAAAAGGAAAGGATAGAACGGCTCGCTTTGTATGTGTTATTGCTTATATTGATCAAAATGGACATGAGCATACGTATCGAGGAACCATTGAAGGACAAATCAATGATGAAATCGTTGGAGAGAATGGTTTTGGATATGATCCAATCTTCTATTATCCGCCTTTTAAGACGACCACAGCCAATGTTAGTGAAGAGATGAAAAACATGGTTTCTCATCGAGGAAAAGCGCTAGAAGCCTTTTTAAAGGACTGGAGGGAAGCAAAATGATTCATGTTGTCTTATATGAACCAGAAATCCCAGGAAATACCGGAAATATTATTCGTACCTGTATGGCAACTAATTCCATCCTTCATTTAATTGAACCCTTAGGCTTTTCAATGGATGAAAAGCATTTACGAAGAGCGGGCATGGATTATGCTAAGGAATGTGATATACGAATTCATAAGAATTGGAATGATTTTCTTGAAAAGAATCCAGCAGATCATTATTACTATATGACCCGTTATGGAAAAAAAGCACCCAGTGAATTTGATTTCACAAAGGATACGGAAGATATTTATTTGATTTTAGGAAAAGAAAGTACGGGAATTGATCGCCATATCTTAAAGGGACATCAAGAAACCTGTATGCGACTTCCAATGGTTGAAAGTGCACGTTCTTTAAATTTATCGAATTGTGCAGCAATCATTGTGTACGAAGTTTTAAGACAATTAAACTATCCGGGTCTATCCACAAAAGAAGTTTTAAAAGGAGAAAACTTCTTAGATACGATTGAATAGAGAAGTAAGTAAGCGCTTGCTTCTTTTCTTTTTCTATTTTTTAAAAGAGATGATGTTTGTGAATAAAAGACAAAAGAAAATGAGAATTTTTTTAAAATATCACATATTTTTCCATAATTCAGAAACAAGTCCTTTATATAAAGGGTCTTTTTTTCAAAGTCCTTTTAAAATTTCCCAAAATTGAACCAAAATATTGGGCGATAATTTGAAAGTGTCTAAAATCTATGGTAACCTAGCAACTGTTGAAGAGGTGATTGAATGAAATTTATTGAAAAACACAACAAATTATTAGCTGCTGCGCTTTGTGTCGGAACAGTTGGATCTGTTGCACAAACTGTTCATGCCTATGAAACCAAACCAGGATGGCACGGTGAAGGAAAAAATCGTTACTACATTCAAGCGGATAACCGTAAAGAAGCTACTGGTTTAACTAAAGTAAATAACAATTTATATTATTTTGACCAAGATGGTGATATGCAATTCGGTTGGCAAACCGTTGGTAATAACACTTATTATTTTCAAGCAGATGGTAAGGCTGCTACTGGAACAACGACAATTTCGGGAGAAAAATATAACTTCCAGAAACAAGGTAAGTTGTACCAAGGTTGGTCAAAAGGAAATTCTTACTATGATGAAAAAGGTTTCAAAAAGACAAACAGTTGGGTTCAAGAAGATGGCGTAAGCTATTATGTTGACGAAAACGGAAAACGTAAAACAGGATGGCAATCAATTGATGGAAAAAATTTCTATTTTGATGAAAATGGAAAAATGGTTGTCAGCACTTCATTAGATATTGATGGTACAAACTATACATTCAATGAAGATGGTACATTAAAGAACGGTTGGTCTGATGATTCAAGTTCTTATTATGTTGATGGTGTTAAACAAACTGGATATCAATTAATTGATGAAAATGCATACTACTTTAATGCCGATGGTGTAAAATCTACCAACGAAGAAAATGTTGGAGATGGTGGATATTACACAGGTGCAGATGGTGCAATTTATGATACACAAGCTGCTGTAGATCAAAGAGCTGCCGAACAAGCTGCCGCAGAAAAACCTGCTGCTGAGCAAGCTGCTGCAGAACAAGCTGCTGCAGAACAAGCCGCACAACAACAAGCTGCTGCGCAACAACAAGCCGCTGCAGAACAAGCTGCTGCACAACAACAAGCTGCTAGTCAAGAACAAGCGAGTCAAACTACGGAAACAACTACAACAGATACAAGTGCTGCTGATCAAGCTGCTGCTGAACAAGCTGCACAACAACAAGCCGCTGCTGAACAAGCTGCTGCACAACAACAGCAACAACAAGCTGCTCAACAACAACAGCAAGAAGCTGCAACAACAACGGATAACTCAAAAGCTGCAACGATTGCTGCTGCTGCGTTAGCTCAAGTTGGTGTTTCACAAGACTGTACAATGTTAGTTACAAACTCATTGGCTGCTGTTGGAATTAGCTTCCATGATTGGCCAGAAGGATATTTAAGCTTAGGAACAACAACAAGTAATCCAGTGCCAGGTGACATTATTGTTTACTCAGGACACGTTGCGATTTATATCGGAAATGGTCAAGCTGTTCACGGTGGATGGTTAGGAAGTCAAACTGTCGTATCTACTGTTGAATGTACAAATGCATTTATTGCTTACGTACATGTAGCTTAATAAAAGTGAATGAAAAAGAGGATCAAATCCTCTTTTTTTTTGGAGGAGTAAAATGAAGTGTATTTCATTAGAAAAGTTTAGTGATGTTTCAGTTTCTGTTCGTTCTATGCTTGCACTTAAAGAAGAAACAATTACCGCAATGAATCTATTGCTTTATATGTTGCGTCAGAAAACTGAAAAATATCCGGATAAACAAAAAATAACAAGCGAGTTAAGCAATAATTATGCGATGAATGTATCGGCTTATTTAAGAAGCTATGGAAATCAATTGTCCTTTGATATACGTTTTCAATATATACGAAGTGATTGGATTGAAAAGGAAGGCTATGATCAAAAGGTTTGTGAGCTAATGGATCAATTCATTCATCATGTCCTATTTGATGAAGAAGGATTGGAAGAAGCCAAATTTTTATTAAGTAATCGTTTAAAACGACAAAAGGATGATCCAAGTACATATTCGGTTTGGAAGGCTTTTTCCATTATTGACAAGGATTGTTCATTGCGTATTCCTATGCAAGGAGACCTTGATCAAATTGAAAATGTTAAATTAGATCAGATTCAATCGTTATGGAAAGAGATTCAAGAAGCACCAAAATCAATTTATGTTTGTGGACATCCTTCTAATTTCATTCTTGATTATTTAAAGAGCTTTAAAGAAGCATCCTTACATACGGATTATGAAATTTTTCATACTGATCAAATGTATAGCTATGAAGAATCCATGGATATTAGTCAAAGTAATTTAACTCTTTTATATCAAAGTGGTATTTCTATTGAATCGGAGGATTACTTTCCTTTGTATGTTTTGAATTCTTTATTAGGACAATCGCCAAATAGCTTGTTATTTAGTGAAATTCGTGAAAAGCATAGCTTTTGTTATTCCATTTATAGCCACTTTATTCGCTTTGAGGGTGTTATCGCCATTAATACTGGATTGAAAAAGGAATACATCGATCTTGCCTTGGATTTAATTGACCAACAAATAAAACGTCTTCAAGAAGGGGACTTTAGCTTTGAACAGCTTGATATCGCAAAAAAAGATATCAAGGATGCAATCGTATCCGCTCAAGACAGTGGTTTTTCGATGATTTCTCAAAATTATTTGGATGATTTATTGCATCGACCTTTAACCATTGAAAAGCGTTTAGAAGCCATTGATGCAGTAAGTGTTGAACAAATTCAAAAGGTTGCTAAACAGCTTTCTTGTTTTGTGAAGGTTGTAATTAAGGAGAACGAACATGAAAGCATATAATATGATCAGTAAGGAAATGGTTTTAGAAAATGGGTTACAGGTTCTTCTTGTTCAAAAGCCTGGGTATTATCATAGCCTATGTACACTAGCAACCGGTGCAGGTGGTTTTGATTTAATTCAAGAATTCAATCAAGAAAGAATCCATCATAAAACAGGCTGTGCACATTATTTAGAACATCAAATGTTTCGTTTAAATGGCGAAGATGTCACGAATTTATTTGCAGCCAATCAAGCAAGCACCAATGCCTTTACAACCTTTAATAAGACCGCTTATTATTTTCAAACAACAGCTGATTTTGAAAAGTCTTTGTATCTTCTATTGGATTTTGTTGAAACCTTGGATATTGATGAGGCTTCCATTGAAAAAGAAAGAGGCATTATTTTAAGTGAATACGATATGTATGATCAACAGCCCGAACAAAAGCTCTTTAAACAAACATGGAAATCCTTATATGCCTCCCATCCGATACGAAATGATGTATTAGGAAGCAAGGAAGATATTCGAAGTATAAGTGTAGAGGATTTAGAACGATTCTATGCTTTAAATTATGATCCAAGTCGTTTGATTTTAATTATTGTGACCGGTTATGAATTAGATGAAGTTTCCAATTGGATCGTCAATCATCAAAAAAATGTACCTAGTAAAATTCAAGGAAAAGTAAAACGCATCATTGAAGAAGAATCAATGGAAGTCAATCGAACTCATTATGAGGAGGAAATGGATATATCCATTCCTTATGTATCGATTGCTTATAAATTAAAGCCAGAAGAGGATATCCATGTCGCATTAAGAAAGGATTATGCCATTCAATCCTGTTTGGATGCATTGATGTCTCCATTAAATCCCAATTATCAAACATGGTTAGACAAAAAAATCATCACCCAATTAGCTGGAGCTGAATGTGATATTTCCTGTGATCATGCTTATTTGGTCTTTTATGTCCAAACACCAAATCCAAAAGCATATATTGAATTGATCAATCAATTAAGTTCTGATTTAAGCCAAGCGTTAAGTAAAGAAAATTATGAAGCCTTAAAGGCAAGAGAAATCGCATCCAATATTCGAGGCTTGGATCATTTTGAAAACTTAGCGATCGAACTCTTAGAAGCGAAGCTTTCAGGATATAGCTATTGGGATCGTTTTAACTTATCAAAAACGATGACAAGACAAGAGATGATTGATTTAACAAAGTCTTTGGATCTTCGTCATAAAACAATAACAACAATTCAACCTAAAAGCTCTAAATAGCTAAAAAATCATCAAATCACAGTATGAATAAGTATAAAAAACGAGAGATTCACATCGATTCTCTCGTTTGTTTTTATATTTAGGTATCGATAGAATACAGATAAAGGCAGGTGATACAAGATGGAATGGTTCCATTACCGGATAAAAGGAGAATAAAAAATGAATTTATTTTGTATAGTCGGTCAAATTGAACAATTACCTTCATTAAAAGAAACAGTAAATGGTATTAAAACATGTAATGTACTAGTAAAAGTGCAACGATCCTTTGCGAATCCCGATGGAGAATATGAGTTTGATCATATTCAAGTAGAGGTTTGGCGAGGCTTAGCAGAAACTTTAAGTAGTGTAGGTAGAGTCGATGATTTGATTGCGGTGAAAGGACGCATCGCATCTCGAAAGGTAATAAAAGACGAACGTACGTTCTATAATTATGCATTTGTAGCAGAGAAAATTGATTTTTTAACAAATCGAACTTAATTCAGAAGAAAAAAAGAAACAGCACGAGCATGCTGTTCTTTTTTGATAGGAGGAAGATTTTTTTCTTAATTATTGCTTGATTGAATTTTTTACTTCTAAATAGTATTTTGCATTTGTTTGGAAATGATAAGGTGCTGTCCAGAAAATACCTGCAAGACCAATTGTAACAAAGGCCAATAGCCACCATAAGATGAAAGATAAATCTAAGATGAAGGCTTCCCATTTATGACCATCCATCATTTTTCTAGATTGATCAATAATTTCACGAGCTGGCATATCAGGATTTTCAGCTAAAATGTATGGTACAAAACGATAAGAATAATGCTTAATAAGTCCCGGAATCACCAATAATAAGCTCCATAAAAATTGGAATAAGAAGGTTAAAAACATGGTGAAGACCGTATTTTGATAATTTCTTTTATAACCAGAAGCCATTTCACTGTATTCAGCATGAGATTGTGCATTTACTAAAAAGAAGTTTTGGCATCCAGCATACAATGGTTGAAGTAAAAGTACACGAATAAGAACAACAATCACAAAAGCGAGTAAAGACATTCCGGCAAACCATCCAAGTAAGCTTGAATTGCTTGCATGCATAGTAAGTGTTTGACTTGAACTAGAACTAGAAGAGTCTAGTGCTCCGTGAATAAGACTTCCAACGGTAAAGCTAATAAGAATTCCAGCTAATACACAACGTCCATAATTGGCTTTAAAAGCGACCTTAGCACTTTCTTTTAAATTTGTTCGATTCATAATTTTATTCTCCTTATTATATTTCAATTCTCATTCTATTCGGCCGTCTCGAAAGAGATTGAAATGAATGCGAATATCCTTTGATATTCATTTATGTTTGTTTACACCTATTTTATATCATGCGTATTTTTGAAAGTCAATAATAAATTATCAACAAACGATAATAAATTAATAAAAGATAATTAAATTGTGGAACGATCCTTTATCAAATATCATTCGATTTATTCTATAAAGTAAGCGGTTAAATAAAATAATGTTATAATGATTACAAGAAGATTTTGGAGGTTTACATGGCTCGTTTAGTTTTAGGATTAGATATAGGGATTACAAGTGTTGGATATGGATTGATTGATATTGATAGTGGTGAATTTGTCGATTATGGAGTTCGTTTATTTAAAGAAGGAACAGCTGCTGAAAATGAAAAAAGAAGACAAACAAGAGGTAGAAGACGACTAACTTCAAGAAGACGTACGCGTTTGTTGGATATGCAAAAGCTATTAAAGGAATTTGATATTCTTTCAGATGATTATCAACCTTTAGAAAATGTATATGAACTGCGATGCAAAGGCTTAACAGAAAAACTTAATAAAGATGAGTTATCAGCAGTTATTTTACACATTACCAAGCATCGAGGAAGCTGTATTGAAACCGTGGAAGAAGATGCAAAAAAAACAAAGGAGGATCAATCCTTAAAAGCAACACTTCAAAAAAATGAACAATTGTTGAAACAAGAAGGAAAGTATATTTGTCAGATTCAATGTGAACGATTAAAAAACAATCAACGTATTCGTGGATTTGAAAATAACTTCAATACGAAAGACTATGAAATTGAATTGCGTGAAATATTAAATCATCAGGATTTAAAAGCGGAAGAAATAGAAAAAATCATTGAAATCGTTACTCGAAGACGTGCTTATTATGATGGACCAGGAAGTGAAAAATCACCAACACCTTATGGTCAATGGTATTTTGAGGATGGCGTATTAAAGCATGTGGATATGATTGAGAAGATGAGAGGAAAGTGTAGTATTTTTCCAGATGAATTACGTGCGCCAAAAATGGCAGTAACTGCCGATACATTTAATTTCTTAAATGATTTAAATAATTTAACCGTCTGCGAAGAAAAATTGACGGTTGAACAAAAAGGAGAGATTTTTCAAATCATTGATAAAAAAGGAAAGATTACCCTTAAAGAGTTAGCTAAGGTATTGAATGTCAATGAAAATGAAATTAAAGGCTATCGTATCGATAAGAGTGAAAAAGCTATTTTTACAGAATTTAAGGGATACAAAAAATTAAAAACGATTTTTGAAAAGCATGGAAAGACGATTTCTTTAGCAGATCGAAATTTAATTGACGAAGTCATTGAAATATTAACCAATAAAAAAGGTGTAGAAGAGCGTAAAGAAGCTTTATCAAAATTAGATTATGATTTATCAACTTCTTTGATTGAATCACTATCTCTAAGTACCGATTTTACAGGCTATCATTCTTTATCTTTTAAAGCGATGAAGCTTTTAAATGAAGAGCTATTTAATACCAATTTAAATCAAATGCAATTGTTGCATCAACTACAATTATTTGATAAAAATCGAAAATCACATAAAGGTAAAAAGACAATTGAAGCCAATTCAGAAGCTATTCTTTCTCCAGTTGCTCGCAGAGCTCAGCTAGAGAGCTTTAAGGTTGTGAATGCCATTCGAAAAAAATATGGTGAATTGGATTCAATTGTTGTGGAAATGACACGAGATAAAAATTCAGATGAGAAAAAGAAACGCATCAATAATTATCAAAAGCTTAATGAAGATCGAAACAAAAATATTAATGCATTACTTGAGGATTTAAAGCTCGATCCAAATAAAGTAAATGGAAAAGTAAAGATGAAAATTGCTCTTTATCAGCAACAAAATGCAAAAAGTGCATATACATTTGAACCGTTGGATTTATATCGCGTGATAACGGATCCAAAATATACCGAAATTGATCACATTATTCCAATTTCTATTTCTTTGGATGATTCACAAAATAACAAGGTGCTTGCTTTACATTCAGAAAATCAAATGAAGGGAAATTTAACGCCTTTAATGGCCTATAAAGCAGGTAAGTTTAATGGAATGGGATGCACGGAAAAAGAATATCGAACAAATATTCAATTAAGTAAGCTACCATATCGTAAAAAATTGAATTTGTTATTTGAAAAAGATATTCGTAAAGAAGACGTCATTCAAGAATTCATCAATCGAAATTTAGTCGATACAAGCTATGCATGTCGTGTTGTTTTAAATACACTATCTAATTACTTTAAAGACAATGAAATTGATACAAAGGTTCATACAATCAACGGACGTGTTACCAATTTATTCCGAAAGAAAATTCATCTTCCAAAAGATCGTGAACAAGATTATTTACATCATGCCATTGATGCATTAATCATTGCTTCCGTAAAGAAAATGAATTTATTAGATGGTTATCTATTAAAGCACGAATTGACTGATTTATATGATGAACAAACGGGAGAAATTAAAACAATTCCGGAAGATAAAACATTTTATGATGAAAGATATATTCAATACATTGTTAACTTAAAAACAATCTATGAAGAAAGCAATGCTTATTATAATCACTATAAAGATCGTGAGGAATTGTATTTTAAACCAATAAAAATTTCGCATAAAATCAATACCAAGCCAAATCGTCAAATAGCAGATGAAACCATTTATAGTACACGAAAAGTAGATGATACAGAATACTTGATTGAAAAAATCAAAAACATTTATGATCCAAAAGATAAAGCCTGCAAACGACTAATTGAAAATATTTTAAATCAAGACGATCAAAAATATTTAATGGCCAAGCATGACCCACAAACCTTTGAAATTATTCGAGACATTGTTCGCTATCATTATGATCAATTCAAAGAAGATAAAAAGATGTATAAGGTAACGAAGAAAAAAGGAAAGGAAGAAATCACCTTAGTTGGAGAGAATCCTTTAACAGCTTATGAAAAAGAACATGGACGAATTCATAAATATTCGAAAAAAGGAAATGGTCCAGAAATTGTTTCAATGAAGCTTCAAAGTGAAAAGTTAGGAAATCACTTAGATATTTCTTCAAACTATAATACAAAAAACAAGAAAGTCATCTTAAAACAAATTAGTCCTTATCGTACCGATTTTTATCTTTGTGAAGATGGAAAATATCGTTTTGTGACTGTTCGATATATCAATGTAAAATATCATAAATCAAAAAACAAATATGTCATTGATAAAGACTGGTATGAAGAAGAAAAGAAGAAAAAGAAAATAACTAATCAAGATCAATTTGTGTGCTCACTTCATCGAGATGAGTTAATTGGTGTTGTTAAAAAAGATGGAGATAAATATATCTATGATTCATCAACTGAAAGAGATGGAGTAGAAATGCTTCATGATGGCATACATTTTGAAATTTTAAAATTTACAGCTACATGTAATGACAAAGCAAATCGATTTGAAGTGAAGCCAATTTATACATATTGTAAAAAACAATTAATGCCAAGTATGGGCACGATTCGAAATCTTAAAAAATATGCAACCGATGTTTTAGGCAACCTCTATGAGGTGAAAGAGAATCGCTTGAAATTAGAATTTGATTAGGCTATAATTTGTGTGGTTATATTCTAGCAAAAATTCAGTATGACCTAACAAAACAAGGGTTTATCCCGGATTCGGCTCTTCGGAGCCTTTTCTTTTACCTAGTTTTATGGGTTATCGAGTTATTTACATAGAAAAATGCGAATATTTGAGATTGTATTTAGATAATTTAAAGGTTGAAATAAAGAATGATCAATTATTGATTCCGGTCTCAGATATTCAAATCTTAGTGATTGATAATTATCAATCGAATTTGAGTGTTCCATTAATTAATAAGTTAACAGATTATAATGTATGCACGATTATATGTGGAGTGGATCATTTACCAAAAAGCTATATTCTTCCGATGAATGGTCACTTTTCAAGTAGTGGGAATATTTTTAAACAAATCAATTGGGATAAAAAACGTAAAGAAGATTTACATGCATTAATTGTAAAGATGAAGATTTTAAATCAGATCGAAGTATTAAAAAACAATGGTCGAGATTTTGAAGTAGTAAAAAAATTATACGAATTTGTAGATCAAGTTGAAACCGCTGATCGAACAAACCGAGAAGGGCTAGCGGCTAAAATGTATTTTAGAGAACTCTATGGACATGACTTTATTCGTTTTGAAGAAGATGTAGTAAATGCAGGCTTGAATTATGGTTATGCTATTTTTCGTTCTTTAATTTCATCCATTATTGTTGCGAAAGGATATATTTGTAATATCGGTATTTTTCATAAAGGAAAGCAGAACATGTTTAATTTGAGTGATGATATCATTGAAGTCTTTCGACCTATTGTCGATGATTATGTCTATAAGAACTTATTAGATGAAATTTTATTTAAACAGAAACATCGTGAAGAATTAATCCAATTAACGAATCATAAAATAAAAATTGATGAACGAAAACAAACGGTAGCCAATGCCATCAGTTTTTATCTCGATTCCATCTTTAATTACTTAGATGGAGAAAGCGATGCTGTTTTGTTTCCTTTACCAACTTTATATGATTTATGATTTTATGCGCTTGATTTTATTTTTTGATTTACCCGTTGTATCCAAAGAGGATCGTAGAGTTTATACGACCTTTCGAAAATATTTAATCAAAAGTGGGTACATGATGATGCAATATTCTGTATATTGTAAAATTTTTGCCAATCGCGAAGCAGCTGTAAAACATGTCAACGTACTAAGAAAAAATTTACCGGATAAAGGTCAAATTCGTTTGATGTTAGTGACAGAAAAACAATATTCAAAAATTGAAATCATTGTAGGGGGTACATCAAATCAAGAGGAAGTCATTAATAGTGACGCATTTATAAAATTATGAATTTAATTACAATTAAAAAAGGAACAGAACAGTGGAAGTTTCAAATCAATCAGAGAAAATTTATGATTTGTACAAACAATGAGGATTATGAACTCATTCAAGCCATTCGATTATTTTCATCCAAAGAGAAAAGTGAATATCGTTCAGAAAATAATATTCAATCGACAATTTTCCTAGATGAACAAGAATTGAAAACAAAAAATAATCTGTTTTTAGAAGTTTCAAATAGCTATTCTTTAAACGAAGAAAAGAAATTAACAACAAAAACCTTAATGTTAAAATACCTAGAATTAAAATTACAAAGTAGTGAACTATTTGATACAATCAGCACTTTGGATTTATTATTTGAATCCTTAGCAGAGGAAATGAATGAAGATTCTATCTTAAAAATTTTATTCAATGGAATGAATGACAAACAGCTTATAAAATTGCTTTCTCCCTATTATGAAGATGATTTACAAAAAGATGAATTTGATATGGATTTAAATGAATTGATTCAATTTCAGTTAGAAATGATCCGTTATATTTCGTCTCATAATAAGAAATATGACCATATTTTTTGTGTTATGAAGCTGGACCATTTAGATCAAACCGTACTACATACTTTAAGCGAAATCGAGAATTGTAAATTTATTATCTTTACGAATTATTATCGAAAAGAAATGCCAATCGAAGATCTCTGCTTATTTGAGAATCAAATGATAGATTTTGCAGATTTAGAACAATTTTATTACGTTTTTACCCAACAATCGACATCAATGTATACTTTACAGGAGGTAAAAAGCATGATTTTAAACTACTTAACAAACAACTACACTCAAAGATACTTCGATATTTATCAAGAACTAAAGAATTTTTCTATTTAATCTAAATTAATCAACAAGATTTTCAAAATTATGCTAAACTGATTTTGAGGTTTTGTTACCATCCGAATTTTTGCTAGAACACAACAGACATTTAGTCTTCCACCACCTATATCTTAGTTTTGTTACCATCCGAATTTTTGCTAGAACACAACTCGTTCAAAAAAGGAACAGCTTCCACCCAGGTTTTGTTACCATCCGAATTTTTGCTAGAACACAACCGCCGTTTATAGACTCGTGAACAAAGTATCGTTT
>CAVKAP010000077.1:0-13749 GCA_963654445.1 Segatella copri | reverse complement strand
AATAAATTTTCCTAAACCTCAGTAAAAATGATAAAAATACAGATGATTAGGAAATAGTGCATAAGGAAGAGCTGTTGGACATTGATAATAAAAGCATATTTAAGTTGGTAAAGTTAATTTATCCTATTTGTTCAATTTTAATATTTCTAATGCCAAAAAAGTTCCATTTAGTAAGTCCTAAAAAGTGATCTTGTGTATACATGTCTCAAATTTCTAATGGGTTATTTCTTAACCAGTGACAGACAAAAATTAAGGTAATTTTACATTGTTAATGCCGAATAAAATGATGAAGTATCAATAAGACAGGAGCGATAGAGAAAGGATAAATTATGTTGCGAGCGACATGTTTTTGAGTTTTTTGCAGCATATGTGGAATGAAAATGAAGACATGGATTTTTATGATTATCTTTTTATTGGCGTGTGGTATAGGTGGAACCCTGTCATCTATATTATTTTAGATATTTGCTGCATTTGGAATTTTTGCGATATATTGGACATATATGGATGTGAGGAAGTTCGAGAGGACTGAAGAAGGAATCAAGTTGCGTATTATTTCTTTTGTATTGTCTGGGCTTTTATATGCCTTCTTTTTTAAAGGAAGAGGGTAAAAGAAAAATGAGTTGTCATGACAACTCATTTTTTGACCTTATTTCGATAATTCTTCTTGCCATTGTTCCTTGACTTCACCAATCTTTTTCTTACGTGTTAAGAAAAGAATGACTAGAATTTCAGGAATCATTAAGAATAAGCTCATTACATTTCCGTTCATACCTGAAGAGCTAGATGCTGCAACGCCTGAAGTATTTGCTAGTAAGAGTGAAGTAAATATGGCAATATCATTTAAAGCATGAATGAAGATTAATGCAGGTAGGTTTCCGGTTCTAAAATAGATGATTGCATAGGTGACTCCACCAACAGCAGCAGTAATACAGTTTACGGCAACAGAAGCTGTACTTCCTGGATTTAATGCATGAAGCAATCCGAATAAAATACCAGAAATGATGCAAGCTTTAATAACCCCAGCTCGCTCTGAACCAAAATGTTCTAATAAGGTTTCAGCAACGATGGCACGACAAGCAAATTCTTCCGCAAATGCAATGATAAGCATGCAAAGAATCAATGAAACAATGGTCATAGCTGTTACAGAACGTGCAGAAGAAGCTGCCACAGCTAAGAAACCTACCATTAAATAAAGGAAAGACATGAAAATTGGATAGACACAAAGTGGTAAAGATTTGAAAAAGCCTTTTCCTTTTTTTGTTAATAGGGATAAACGATTTGTACGCCATAGGATAAATAACATCACAAGAATGACAAAGATATCTGGGAACCCGTATATAAAATAAATGGTTGAAAAGCTATCAGCGGGAACGGCACCTGTTTTAAAAATCAAATCAAGCGGTAGACCACCGATAAATTGAGCAATTCGAAAAATAATAATTACGATGATACCAAATAATATGGCATTTTTGTCACGAAGTTTGTTTAACATAATAAATTCTCCTCTACTTCTTATTGAAGTGTTTTCTTGATTCTTTTATACCAAGAAAATATTTATATGTCAATAATAAATTATCGAAAAACGATAATTTAATTCTTTTTGTGAATTTGTTCGGTACCTGCTTCTATTGCTTTTTGATAATAGTCTTCTTTGTAGTGAATGACCTCCATTTGTTTTTCAAGCTTTGCCATTTCTTCTTGGAGAACCTTCTTTTGTCTTAGAATGAGCTCATAGCGCTTTTGAAGGGTAGAATCCCCTAAGGCAGCCAATTGAAAATAATGTTTAATTTCTTTAATGGACATGCCAGTTGCTTTAAAGCATTCAATGACACGTAAGGAATTGACTTCATCTTCGGAAAAGATACGATAACCGGATTTCTTTCTTTGTAGAAAAGGGAATAAGCCTTCCTTGTCATAATAACGAATGGTGGAAATAGGAAGCTGAAACATTTCAGATATTTCTTTAATTGAATAGTTCATAAGATCACCTCGATTAAATTATAACATTTTTTCTTGACTCTAAAGCTAACTTTATACTTATAATGCGATTGAGGTGAAAAAGATGTTATTAGAAACAATACAAGATCCAAGGGATATAAAAAAATATACAATCAATGAATTAGAACAGTTGGCTGGTGAAATTCGTCAAGGGTTAATGAATCGTTTAAGTAAACATGGTGGTCATTTTGGACCAAATTTTGGCTTTGTGGAAGCTACGATTGCTCTACATTATGTTTTTAATAGTCCGATTGATCAATTTGTCTTTGATGTTTCTCATCAAGCTTATGCACATAAAATGTTAACCGGAAGGCAAGCAGCTTTTTTAAAGGAAGAAGCATTTGAATCCATCTCTGGCTATACGAATCCAGATGAAAGTGAACATGACTTCTTTAATGTCGGTCATACCTCTACTTCCATTAGCTTGGCTCTAGGATTGGCAAAGGCTAGAGACTTACAAGCAACAAACAATAATGTTGTTGCGATTATTGGAGATGGCTCTTTAAGTGGTGGACAAGCCTTGGAGGCTTTAGATTATGCAGGAGAGTTTGATGGAAATCTTATCATTTTAGTCAATGATAATGAAATGTCGATTGCTGAAAATCATGGTGGGATGTATCAAGGTCTAAAAGAATTAAGAGAGAGGAAAGGAAAGTCTAAGAATAATCTCTTTAAGGCCTTTGGCTTAGATTATTATTTTGTAGAAGATGGAAATAATCTATCGAAATGTATTTCAGCCTTTGAAAAGGTGAAAGATATTAATCATCCGATTGTTATTCACATGGTCACGCAAAAAGGAAAGGGCTATCGCCTAGCAGAAGAGAAAAAGGAAGAATGGCATTGGTGTATGCCTTTTGATCCAAAGACAGGAAAAAGTACGTTCAATATGGAAGGAGAAGATTATGCCTCTTTAACCTGCGATTATTTGTTAGAGAAAATGAAAAAGGATGAAAAGGTTGTTACTTTGACAGCGGCTGTTCCAGGCAATATAGGATTTACAGCTGAAAAGCGAAAAGAAGCAGGTAAGCAATTTATTGATGTTGGTATTTGTGAAGAATTAGGCGTATCTATGGCGAGTGCACTGGCTAAAAATGGTGCTAAACCAATCTTTTCAACCTATTCGAGTTTTATCCAAAGAACCTATGATCAAATAGCACAGGATTTATGCATCAATTCCAATTCGGCTACTTTATTAATTAATGCGGGAAGTGTTTATGGTATGAATGATGTAACCCATTTAGGCTTGTATGATATTGCGATGTTATCCAATATTCCAAATTTAGTTTATTTAGCTCCTACAAATAAAGCTGAATACTTTGCAATGCTGGATTGGAGTATTGAACAGAATCAATATCCAGTGGCAATTCGCATTCCAGGGAATGGCGTCATTGAAGATAAACGAGAAGTGGATACGGATTATTCTTCTTTAAATACATATAAAGTGGAAAAGGAAGGAAAGGATGTGGCAATCTTTGCCTTGGGTGATTTCTATCAAATTGGAGAAGAGGTCCATGCCTTATTAAAAGAAAAGGGAATCAATGCAACACTTATTAATCCTCGTTATATGACTGGTTTAGATCAAGCTTTATTAGAAGCCTTAAAAGAAGATCATTCTCTTCTTGTTACGATTGAAGACGGTATTCTAGATGGCGGCTTTGGTCAAAAGCTAGCTTCTTATTATGGAAATACAAGTATGAAGGGTATAAACTATGGTCTTGAAAAATTATTTTATGATCGTTATGATGTCCAGACTCTATTAAAAGAAAACCGTTGTACCGCTATACAAATTATAGAAGATATTGAAAAATCCTTGTCTTAAATCGATATGCATCAACAAGAAAATTGTTGGTGCTTTTTTCTGAAAGTATGTGAAATAAATAAAAAACTTTTCATTTGTTTACATTTTCGATAGGATAGAAGGTGTGAAAAAGGGAGGATCTTATGAAGAAGGTTGCGATTATTGGAAGTAGTGGAGGAAATCTCTATGCCCAGGGTGGTGATGATCCTTATACAATGATGAATGAAATGTTTGCGCAGGCAGAAGGTGCAGGTATTGAAATTGCATTTATTCAATTTGTAGGAACATCAAGCTCTATGGATACGATTTCTTCGGATGCAAGGGCAAAATTATATACCTTAGAAAAGGGGGCGCTACAAGCAGGAAAAGAAAAAACGTTAAAAGAAATTAATGAGGATGCAAAAGAATGGGATAAGAAATTATCGCAACTTATCATTGAAGATCAAATTGATGGTTTGATTTTATTGAGCTGTGATCCAAAGGGTGTAAATGAAAAAACAATTCTTGCGGCAGCTAAAAAAGAAATTCCAGTTACTGGAACGGGTGGAACTTCAATGGCTAATGTTCAAGCGATGGGCTGTAAGGTCATTGCCAGTAGTGGAACAACCGGAACAACCAATCGAACCAGAGCCATTAGTGCTATGGCTTCCTTATCTAAAGAATGGAAGTTAAAATATAAACCAATTATTAAAAGTGGAAAATCAAAGGTACAAAGTGGCAATGTTTGGAGTCGAATTAATATTCATGGCATTATGATGGCCTCATTACCTGGCTTTATTGCGATGGCTTTGTGCTTGGCTTTATCGAAAATTCCAGGCTGTTCAGGTTTAGAGGATGTCTTTAATGATTTAGTTTCTACCCTACCAATTATTTTAGCAGCAATTGCAGCTCGTCAAATTTCAGGCTTAGATGAAATCGGTATTGTAGCCGGTGTCATTGCGGGAAGTATGTCCGTTGATGGTGGAATCATCGGCGGTTTAGCAACCGGTATTTTAGCGGGGATCTTTGCTTATTATTTATTGAATTTCTGTTTCAAACACAATGTGCCTGGAACAACCGCCAATATTGTAGCTGGAGGTATTTCAGGACTTGTAGCTGGTTTAATTGGAATGTATGGCATTGCTCCAATTGCCCTTGCCTTAGGAAATGGAATCAATTCCTTAATTTCGATGGCTATTGATTTTAGTCCAGTTCTTGCCGGAGCAGTTGCAGGATTTGCGATTTGGTTTGCGTTGATGGGTGGTGTTTATCATGCAGCTATATTACCAATTGTTATGTTGGAAATGGAAGCCAATGGATATAGCTTTTTAGGTAGCATTGATATGAACTGTTTGGTTATGGTTTGTGCGGGTGTTCAAATTGCGAATTTGATTAAACCAAAACGTAAATCAGATCGTGTTGCCTGTGTTCCAAACTTATTTATTAACCTAGTTTTTGGAACCTTTGTGGAAGCAGCTTATCCTTTTATGTTCTCAAGTAAAAAGGTCTTTGCCTCAACCATTTTAGCGGCTACCTTATCGGGTTTATTTGTTGGTTTGTTGGGTGTGAAGGGAACGGCTTATATTCCAAGCTTTATGGCTCCCTTTATGTCCAATCCAAACCATGGTGTGCAAACCTTAATTTGTATGTTGCTTTCTATTTTCTTTGCATGTACATTTACATTAATTGCTAATTCACTTGATAAAAAGGATTGCTGATTTCAGCAATCCTTCTTTAATTTCAAAAATCTTTTAAAACATATTAGATTCAATAATTATAGATATTACTTCTATTGCATCATTATATTCTAAAGGTACATTTTGGAAATAAGTTGTAATTTCTTTATAGTCTGTTTTATAAATGTTTTCCTCTTTTATTTCTGTTAATAGCTTTGAAATGTTAACTTCTGGCATTGCAGAGGGGCATATATGCATTGTAGCTCTATGTTCTCGAATTTCTTTAACTAATTTTTTGAATTCTTCATCAAAAGTGATTTTAGGTAGAAGCATGTATAAATCATAGATGTGACGAGAATGACCTTTGATATTTCTGTCAATATAGTAATCACATATGGCAAAAACTTTATCAGCAAAAGTACGTTCTAAGCTTTGAACTGTCATTTCAAACGGTTTTAAGTTGAGTTGTTTGTCAAATATTTGTATAACATAGCAATCACCTTAACCTATTTTAACTGGAAGAGTTAAATTCTGTTAATACTATTATAACAAGAGCTAACCAAGAATATCAAATATTGTTATGTATGATTAAAAAAAAGAATTGCTGATTTCAGCAATCCTTCTTTATAGGCTTTGTTCAGTTCGACCAATAATATCATCTTGTGTTTTCTTTGACAAAACATTAAAGAAAGCACTATAGCCAGCAACACGAACAATAAGATCCTTATGCTTTTCTGGGTGCTTTTGAGCATCCAATAAGGTTTCCTTAGAAACAATGTTGTATTGGACATGGTAGCCATGTAAACGATTGAAAAAGGCTCTCAGCAACATTTCCAATTTTTCTTTATTCTCTTCTGTACTTAACATTTGTGGTGTCATCTTTTGATTTAATAGAGAACCACCTGTTAATTTTTCAGTTGGAAGCTTGGTAACCGATTTAAAGATGGCGGTTGGACCATTTTTATCCGTATTATGACTAGGAGAAGAGCCTTCTGCTAACGGTTCAAAGGCCTTTCTTCCATCAGGGGTTGCACAGGTTCCTAAGCCTTGGCCAACATTGGCACTGATGGATGAGGTTCCACCATAACGAATTCCACCAATTGGACCGCGATTATGACGTGTATTTGGATACTTGGCAATCTCATCTAAGTAAGGCTGGTAGGCATCCACAATCAATTGATCGACTTCATCAATATCATTTCCGTATTTTGGTGCATCTTCAATCAATTGTTTTTGAATCTTTTGATTCTCTTCACTTTCAAAATTATCAAGGAGGGCATTCCATAATTGTTCTTTAGTAATTTTTTGCTCTTCAAAAACTAATTTTTTAATAGCAGCTAAAGAATTGGCCATATCGGCAATTCCAACCTGAAGTCCTGAGATAAAATCATAGACAGCGCCTCCTTCTTTAATGGTTTTTCCTCGTAGAAGACAATCATCCGTTAGAGTTGAGCATAAAATATCAGGAACATCACGTTCACTGGCTTTATCAATGGCATTTTCAACAATAACACTATATCGAGTGAATTCACGAAGGGACTTATCCCACGCTTCCATTAATTCATCGTAGGAGTTCATATCTTTAAAGTAGCCATAGCCCTTCACAAAGCGTTTGCCAGTTGTTAAATCAACACCATTATTCATGACACAAAGAAGCAGACGAGGGAAGTTTACATAGGACATGCCGGTACAGCGATAGCCCCATTTCCCTGGAACGGCTGTTTCAACACAACCAATGGCACTATAATTATAAGCATCCTCTTTCTTTACACCCCAATTCATAAAGGAAGGAATAATGATTTCATCGTTATTTAAAGCCGGCATTCCAAAGCCTAATTTCATAACTTCAATGCATTCATCAAAGAAGTGCTTATTTAAATTCTTATGATAACGAACCGTCAAATTGGGTTGGGTTAAACGTGTTTGTGCAACGGATTGTAAAACTAAAAAGCTTAAATCATTCACAGCATCCTTACCATCTGTTGTTTGTCCACCAATCGTGACATTTTGATACATTGGAGAACCAGCTGAGCTTAAGGTATGGGATTGTGAACGAACCTTATTGATTGTTAGGGTCTTGATCCATAAACAAGATAGATATTCTAAAACCTCTTCCTTTGAAATCAAGCCTTGATCGATATCCTTTTTATAGTAAGGATAGATATATTGATCAAATCGTCCATAGCTTAAAGAATGTCCATTGGATTCAATTTGAAGAATGACTTGGATAAACCAAACCGATTGAATCGCTTCTTTAAAGGAATCTGCTGGGTGGTAAGGAACCTTTTGACAAATTCTTGCGATTTCTAGTAATTCCTTTTTTCTTTCTGGATTTGTTTCTTTGTCAGCTTTTTTTAGAGCAAGATCTGCATAACGATTCGCAAAGGCTTCAACGGCATCAATCACAATTAGAACAGATTGATAGAAGATATTTTTATCTAAATCCTCAGGCTTGGTAAAATCCAATTTCGATTGATATTCTAAGGCCTTTTCTTTATAGCCCTTTAAGCCTTCCTTTAATAGCTTTTCATAGTTGACCGATAAATGTGCATCGCCTGCATTGAGTTTGCCTTCCATGCCAAAAACACCGGTTTCCATAAAGACGGATACTTCATCTGGTAGATAAGCTAGACCTCGTGCTCGAAGATTATTGTTGTTCCAGAAATCAGCAATGCTGCGAATTTCATCCTTGGTTTGTTCCGTAATATAGAAAACATCTCCATCTCGTTTTTCAAACAGATCCAATTCATCTAAGATGAAATCTAAGGTATATTCTGGGAAGACCGGAGCATTTCGATTTTTCTGGGCTTGGTTTCCAACCAAAAGCGTTTCATCCTCGATGTAGATGGACATCTTTTCAAGAATATTTTTTAACATATAGGCACGGACTAGATCACGTGGTAAATTTTGATGCGCTTGGTAGGCTTCTGTTGCTAAAAGGGCACGTTGGGCATCGATATAAGGCTTTTCATCTAATAGTTTTTCACGAAAATTTTGCATTCTTGGGCTTAAGGAGCCAAAGTGTTCATTATTTTGCATAGAGCAACCTCTTTTCTTTAATTTAAATCTAATGAGTTTTTCGACTTTTGTCAATGAATAAATTTTCTTTTGAAAAAAGAAATACTTTCATTCGTAAATTATGCTAAACTATAGCTATGAACAAAACAGCTGTTATATTTAATATTCAAAAATTTAGTGTAAATGATGGTCCAGGGATACGAACGGTCGTCTTTTTTAAGGGATGTCCTCTGCATTGTCAATGGTGTGCCAATCCCGAAAGTCAGCTTGTGATTCCGCAAATCTTTCATGATGAGAAAAAGTGCAGTCATTGCAAGCATTGTCAAAGTGTCTGTTCGCAACAAGCCATCAGCTTTGAAGAAAATCAAATCAAACTGAATCCTTCGAAATGTATTCAATGTAAAAAATGTATAAAAGAATGTCCAAATACTGCTTTAGAATTACAAGGAGAAAAAAAGAGCATTGAAGAGATTTTAAAGGTGGTCTTACAGGATGAGGTCTTCTATGAAGAAAGTGGTGGAGGGCTTACTCTAAGTGGCGGAGAGCTTTTCATGCAGGCCGATTTTGCGAGTGAATTATTAAAGGAAGCTAAAAAGAAAGGATTACATACCTGTATCGAAACAACAGGCTTTTCTTCCTTCGAGGATTTTAAAAAGGTCATTGAATATGTGGATTATGTTTTCTTTGATTGTAAGCATTGGGATGAGAAAAAACATCAGGAAGCAACCGGTGTCTCAAATCAAAGGATTTTAAACAATTTAGAATATCTTGCTCATTTAGATAAAGAATTGATGGTGCGCATTCCAGTTATACCAGGCTTTAATGATGGTTTGGAAGATGCCAAAGAATTTGCGAAGCTCTTTAAAAAGCTTGGTGTCAAACAATGTCAATTGCTCCCTTTTCATCAATTTGGAGAAAATAAATATGCATTATTGAAGAAAGACTATGCTTATAAAAATGTGAATGCTCTACATCGAGAGGATTTAGAAGTATATCGACAAATATTTATTGAAAAGGGCATAAAAGCGAAGTTTTAAGCCTTCTTCTTTAATTGACATAAATAGAGAATAAGACAGATGCTTTCATAACTTGTTAGCTTAAAGGAATAATTTGAGATAAGAAAATCATTGATTTGATCAATGGTTTTTTTGTTTTTAAGAATATCCTTTTCATTGTTTTGATAGAGATTGGAATAATCCTTTGATAATTGTTGATGAAGAAAATAGCGTTCAGCTAAAAGCTGAAGATGGCGCAATAAGCGACCATCTTCATTTGGTGAATAGAAATAGTTTGTTTGAATGATTTCTAGAAGCTCTAGAGCCAATTGTGTTTCCATGTTGAGACTAGTTTATCGTAGATTTCTAAGCTTGAATAGTCTTTTGTTGACATTCCTTTGATTTCATCGTTTTTACTTGTTTGGCGATGAAGAAAATGGATAAAAGACCAACCGAAACACTCGAAATAGGACCAGCATAGAGTGTAGCTTCAACCCCACCTAAGGATGCTAGTATTAACATACTTGGGATTTGAATGATGACTTGACGGAATAAAATTAAAATCGATCCTAACTCTGCTTTTCCAATAGATTGAAGATAAGAGCTTCCAACCATTTGAAAGGCATCAAAAACTAAACACGATAAATAGAGACGTAATGTCATAACCGAAAATTCATTGTAAAGAGGATCACTGGATCCAAACCAAGAAACAATGCTCATTGGAGTAATTTGGAAAATAGCAGTCGCAATCGCAAATAAGCCAATCGCAATGGTTAAGGTATATTTTAAACAAGTCTTAACACGAAGATAATTCTTTGCGCCATAATTATAAGAGAAGATTGGTTGACTTCCGGTTGTAAGACCAATAATGGCACTTTGAAGAATGGTAAAGACCTTCATGGTGACACCCAATGCCGTCATTGGAATTTCGGCACCATAACGAGATTGAGCCCCATATTTTACTAAGACATTGTTTTGAACAAATAAGACAATCACAATGGTAATTTGGGTCACAAAGCTAGAGAGTCCCATCTTTAGAATGGAAGGGAAGTAGGATGAACAATGATGGAAGTCCTTTTTTTCTAACTGGATGGATTTACAATGCTTGGATAAATACCAAATATTAATTAAACAAGTGACCAATTGTCCGGTAATGGTTGCCAGAGCAGCACCTTTTACGCCCATATGGAATACAAAGATAGTTAAAGGATCGCCAATCATATTGACAACACAGCCAGCAATCATGCCGAGCATCGCAACGGATGGTGAACCATCGGCACGAATAATGGACATGGTCGCATTGGAAAAGACATAGAAGACCATGCCTAAGCTAATGATTCTTCCATAATCCAAGGCATAAGGAAGAATGGCATCCGTTGCTCCAAAGAAAATAGCTAATGGAGTAAGAAAGAGATTATAAAGAATAAGAAGGAAAAGACCAATTCCTAGACTTAATAGAATACCAGCAGCCATTCCTTTTTTGGCATCCTCTTGTTTTTTTTCACCCATCTTTAAATTCATATAGCTGCTTGCACCATCTCCTGCCATATAAGAAAAGGCAATCGCAAAGACGGTTAATGGAAAGATGACATTGGTTGCGCCATTTCCTAAGTAACCAACACCTTGACCAATAAAGATTTGATCGACCATATTGTAGATGGCATTTAAGACCATGGATATAACACTTGGCATCGCAAAGATACGAAGTAATTTTAAAATGGGAGTTGATTCTAATTGTTGATTTGTTTGCATAAGACCCTCCTAAACAGAAACTAGTTTAGCACGATTTATTTCATGTATAATAAGATTATTCTTAATACTATTAGATAATATCTAATAAGGAGGAGTTATGAATACCCAGCAATTAAAATGCTTTTTATGTGTAGCCGATAAATTAAGCTTTACCAAGGCCAGTCAAGAGCTTTTTATTACCGTACCAACCGTTACCCATCATATTCAAAATTTAGAAGAGGAATTAAATTGTCGACTCTTTCATCGCAATCGAAAGATGGTTCAATTAACCGAAGAAGGTAAACGCTTTTATACGGATGCACTCGATATTATGGATCGAATGGTTTTAAGTAAAAGTCATCTTCAAAATGAAAAGGCCTATTCAGAAATCCTTCGAATTGGCTTTACCAGTGAGAATGAAGTACAGAATCAAAGATCTTTTTTTCAGGCTTTACATAATGAAAATCAAAAAATTGTTCCAAAGGTCAAGGTCGATACCTATGATCGATTGGTAGAATACATCAGCAGTGGCTTTTTAGATGGAGCTTTTATGACCAAGGATATGATTCATGGTTATTCACAATTTCAATTTAAAAAGATCAAAGAGATCCATACCATGGTAGTTGGTGTAGATCATGAGGTGCAATGGAAAGAGATTGAAAACCTTCCCTTGATTCATCTTCATCATCGTAATATTCCTTATACCTATGAAGACTTTGTCCAACAAAAGCTCGATGCACATGAAAAAAAGAACTTGGACATGATTGTAGATAGTGCTCAAATTGTTGAAACCATGGCCTTATCCAATTATGGCATAGGAATTTTACCAGAATCCTATGTTTGTAGTGAAAAAGCCTATCGCTTAAAGGAAAGTCGAAAGATTGCCTATGGCTTTGTTTATTTAAAGGAAAGTCGTAAAAAAATAACGTCTGTTTTCAATGCATTAAAACATATCCTTTGATATAATTGATTCAACTTATGGGTATGTAAAGGAGAGGAATATGAAATTATTAGAAGAACGGATTTTAAAAGATGGGCAAGCAAGACCAGGAAATGTTTTAAAAGTAGATCTTTTTTTAAATCATCAATTGGATGTAGAGCTTTTAGATGAAATTGGAGCTGAATTTCAACGTTTATTCAAAGAGCAAAAGATCAATAAAATATTAACGATTGAAGCCAGTGGAATTGCGATTTCATGTATGGCAGCACGTCATTTTCATGTGCCTGTTGTCTTTGCGAAAAAAGCAAAATCTTTAAATATAGATGGGGATGTGTATACATCAAGTGTTCATTCCTTTACTTATGGAAAGGATTATAAGATTACGGTTTCGAAAAAGTTTTTATCCGAAGAAGATCATGTTTTGATTATTGATGATTTCTTAGCAAATGGAAAAGCTTTACAAGGCTTATTGGATGTTTGTAAGCAAGCCAATGCGACCGTAGAAGGAATTGGGATTTGTATTGAAAAAGGTTTCCAAGGCGGTGGAGATGCCTTACGTAAACAAGGCTATCATTTAGAAAGCTTAGCCATTGTGGATCGTATGAGTCAGGATGGAATTGAATTTAGAGAACAAGAGTGATGGATTTCATCACTTTTTTTAATGCAAAGAAGCTAAGAATATGGCATACTAAATGCATAGATAGGAAGTGACTTTATGCGAATTCTTATGCTGGGAAATAGCTTTACAGCAGCCTATAAACTAACAAAAATCTTATCAAAATCTTTACATGCAGAAGTAGAAGCTCATACAAGAAGTGGAGCACGTCTAGCAGAACAAATCAATCCAGAAACAAAAATGGGAGCAAGAACCCAAGAGGTCTTAAATAATGAATCTTGGGATTATGTGGTCTTACAAGAAATGAGTAAGGGGCCAATCTTAAATAAAGAACGTTATTTTGATAGCGTAAAAGCTCTTTCAAAACAAATCAAAGAACATGGAGCGACCCCCATCATTTATGTAACCTGGGCCTATAAAAAGGGAAGTCCAGCGATGGAAAAAGAAGATTTTACCTATGAAGAAATGCATCAACGTATGCAGGAAGCTTGTTTAGAGGTAGCCAAAGAAAATGATTGTTTGGTTGCTAATATTGGAAAAGCCTTCTATGAAGCAAAGAAAGATTACTATGATGAAGATGGCATGCATCCGAATGAATTAGGTGTAGAAACCATTGTGGATGTCCTAACAAAAACCATTCAAGAAAATGAAAAGAAGAAATAGATGAGAGTCCAGAGTGAATACTCTGGATTTTTTGTGCATTTTCATTCAAAAAAACGTATAAGAATAGGAAGCCTTGCTTCTAGAAATGAGGAAATGATGTATCGTAGTTTATTGAATGATTTTGCCTTTAAGTATGTTTTTGGTGCCGACACAAAGGAATCGAATGAAGCACTAAAAGGAATTCTTGAAATTTATTTGAATATGAACATCAAACAATTAAAAATCAAAAATCCTGAAATGACAAAAAATATTGAAAAGATGAAAAGTTCTCGTTTTGATATCTTAGTTGAATTAGATAATCGTACGCAAGTAGATATTGAGATGCAAGTGGTTTT
>CAVKAP010000076.1:0-15081 GCA_963654445.1 Segatella copri | reverse complement strand
AATGAAATGTGATATACTTTTTAGGACATGATAGAGGTGCGGTTTTTATGTAAAAGGAAAAATCGCCGAAGTATGCTTTGCATGCTGGGGGCATGGGAAATACCTATGTCACTGTCTTTACGTTTGTAAAGAAGCGCTATCCAATCAGTAAATGACACTTTGCTGCTTTGGTAGTGAAGTGTCTTTTTTAGTGAGGAGAGAAAAAAGTGAAGAAAAAAATTAAAATGCCACATGGCTACGTCATTATTTTCGCAATGACTGTATTGACTGCTATTCTGGCAAACATTGTACCTGCAGGTGTTTATGATCGTGTGGAAGATGCCTCAGGAAATTCAGTCGTTGTTGCGGATAGCTTTCATTCCGTTGATAAGATCGGATGTAGTATTACGGATATGTTTATGGCTATTACCGAAGGCTTTACCAATGCGGCCAACATTATTTTCTTTGTCATCTTTGCCTATGCCTTTGTGTATATGATGATTAAGAACGGAACCTTTGATGCCGTTGTCGGATGGATCCTTCGAAAAGTTGGTGATCGCATTGAATTGATTATTCCAGTTTGCATGATCGTTTACGGTATTCTTGGTTCTACCATGGGTATGTTTGAAGAGACCTATGGTTTATTACCCGTTTTCATTTCAATGGCTTGTATGCTTGGATATGATGCGATTGTTGGTGGAAGTATTATTTATATTGGTGTTGCGGTTGGTTTTGCGGCTGCAACCATTAATCCATTTACCATTGGGATTGCCCAACAAATTGCGGGTGTAAAGCTATTCTCTGGTTTAGAGTATCGTATTTTCTGCTTTGTGATCTTTATGGGAATCGCAATCGCTTATGTTTGGCATTATGCTCGTAAGGTTCATAAACATCCAGAAAAATCCTTATTGTATGGCGTAAAAATGGAAAAGATGGAAGAGACCATGTCACGAGAAGAATTAATGAATTTACGTATGAATACGTCTCAAAAGCTCAGCTGTGTTCTCTTTTTTGTAACGATTGTTATTTTATTAGTTGGAACGATTCAATATGGTTGGTATGTCACTGAAATTTCTACTCTCTTCTTAATTATGATGATTGTGATTGGTATTATTTCACGCTTTAGTGGAAGTCAAATTTGTGATTATTTTATTGAAGCTGCTCAAGAGATGATGTATGGCGCTTTATTAATTGGTCTAAGCTACAGCATTCCAGTCATTATGGAAAACGCTTGTATCATTGATTCCATTGTCCATTGGCTTGCATCGATTTTAGCGAACTTCTCCGGTGTTGCCAGTGCCATGGGTATGTTATTTGTTCAAAACATCATTAACTTCTTTATTCCAAGTGGTGGTGGACAAGCCTTAGTTACGGTTCCTATTCTTGCACCCGTTGGTGAATTGGTTGGTGTCAGCAAACAAATTACGGTTCTTGCCTATCAATTTGGTGATGGCTTTTCAAACATCTTCTGGCCAACCAGTGTCTTTATGATGTGTGGAATCATGCGTATGCCAATTGATAAATGGTATAAGTTTATCACACCATTATTTGGTTTATTGTTTCTAGCTTCTATTGTTTTATTAGGCGGAGCCTTTATTATTGGGTATTAATATGACATTAAAAGAAAAACTTTATCAAGCCGAAGAGGCTTGTGCACAAGAAATTGAAGAAATTGGTGAATTTATCTTTCAACATCCTGAATTAGGAAACGAAGAATTTGTATCGAGTCAATATCTTGTCGATACCTTACGAAAACATGGCTTTACCGTCACCTATCCTTATTTAGATATTCCCACCGCTTTTCGTGCTGAATATGTTTGTGGTAAAGGAAAGAAGATTGCTTTTTTAGCTGAATACGATGCACTTCCAGGCTATGGTTCGGATCATAATCAAAATGCGCATGCCTGTGGTCATAATTGGATTAGCGCAAGCTGCCTGGGTGCTGCCATTTCCCTTTCTAAGATTGCCGATGAATTAGATGGTACTATCGTTGTCATTGGAACACCTGCGGAAGAAACTACAGGTGGAAAATGTGAATTGGTTGATTCAGGCGCCTTTGATGATATTGATGGTGCTATCCAAATGCATTTAGGTGCCGATACCAATATTGAATATGAAACCTTGGCTATGGATTCAATTGAATTTAATTTCACCGGAAAACCAGCCCATGCCGCTTGCTTCCCTGAACAAGGCATTAATGCCTTAGATGCCGTTCAATTAATGTTTGCTGGTATCAATGCTTTACGTCAACATATGAAAAAAGAAGCCAGTGTAGCTGGAATTATCACCAATGGTGGACAAGCTTGTAATGTCGTTCCTGATCATGCCAGCTGTCGCTTCTATATTCGTGCTTTACACAAAGCCTATTTACAAGAATTAACAGAAAAGGTCATCAATTGTGCAAAGGGTGCTTGTTTAATGACTGGTGCTACATTGGAATATCATAACTTTGAAAATTCCTATGATGATTTGGTTTACGATGACAATCTTCGTAGTCTTCTAAAGAAAAATTTAGAGGATCTAGGGGTTACAAATTTTGTGAAAAATACCGGAGCTTCTGGAAGTAGTGATATTGGAAATGTGAGTCATGCGTGTCCAACGGTCTATTGTGAAATCGATACAGGTGCACGTCCTCAACAATATGTTCACACCGAAGGTATCCTTCCTTATGTTCATGGTGAAAAGGCCAAAGAAACCTTACATATTGCGACCAAAGCGATGGCTTATACAGCGATTGAATTTGGCTTAAAAAAATAAGAAAAAGAGCATAGAGCGTATGCATAGCTTTATGCTCTTTTCTTATTGCATTTTCATTTCTATCATGCTTTAATGCCTCTATGTCAAAAAGCACAAATTATTATGGAACCGAAAAAATTGGTACAATTTTATTAGAAATCGCACCGCCAGTCATGTTAAGTCAATTGATTCAAGCCCTTTATAATATTATTGATAGTCTATTTGTTGGCCAATATTCATCCAATGGATTAACCGCTTTATCCATCATCTATCCCCTACAGCTATTAATGATTGCCTTTGGAGTTGGAACTGGGGTTGGAATGAACACCAGCATGGCACGTTATCTTGGATCAAATAATAAAAATAGAGCTCAGCTTGTATCAAGCTTAGCCATCCCCTTGGCTCTGGTTCTTTGGCTTATTTGTGCTTTTCTTTCTTTTTTTGGAATGCCCTTTTATGCACAATCATCCACCCAAAATCCAGAAATCATTCAAGATGTCATTGTCTATGGACGCATCATTAGCGTTTGTGGATTTGGTTTATTTTTAGAAAGTGTTTTTAGTAAGATTTTACAAGCCTATGGAGACATGAAAACACCAATGCTTGCACAGATTGTCGGTGCTCTAACGAATATCATTTTAGACCCCATCTTGATCTTTGGCGCCTTTGGTATTCCATCGTTAGGAATTGCCGGGGCAGCAATCGCAACGGTTATCGGTCAGATTCTTGCCGCCATCATTGTTGGAATCAAAGCCTATATCAAGCCTTGTTCTTTAAGAAAGAATACGATTGAAATCAAACGCATTTACAAGCTTGGAATTCCAAATATCATTATGCAGTCCGCCTATACCTTTTACATTTTAGGATTGAACTTAATTTTAAGTACCTTTAGTGATCAAGCGGTTACTGCTCTAGGCTTATTTTATAAATGGCAAACCTTTTTCTTTATTCCATTGGGTGCTCTACAAACCTGTATTGTGCCGATTATCAGCTATAATTATGCAGCAAATCAAATCCAACGCTGTAAAAAGACCTTATATCTTGCGCTCCTAACCGGATTGGTTTTAATGGGCTTAGGTTTACTTTGTTTTGAAACCTTCCCTCATGCCATGTTGGCCTTCTTTAGTTCCGATCTAAAGGTCATAAAGATTGGAACCTATGGCTTTCGTTTAATTGGATGTAGCTTCTTCCCTATGGTTACCTCGTTGATTTTTCCGGTGTTTTTTCAAGCCGTTGGCCATGCCATCAAAAGCTCTTTGTTGACTATATTAAGAACTGTTGTCCTCTTTGTTCCATTGGGATATCTCTTTGCCCAATTTAGCTTACATGCCTTTTGGTTTACTTTTCCTATTACAGAAACGCTTACATCTATTGTTGGAGCCTTATTCTATTCAAGCTTTATGAAAAGAAAAATACAGAGTTAAAAAAACGAGAAGTAAAATCATCTACTTCTCATTTTAATAGCTCTTCAAAAGAATGAATCACTTGAATTACACCTGGTTTCTCTAAAAGGCTCTGTTCTTGATGATCCTTATCCATCGCAACAATTTTTCTACATCCAGCTTCATAAGCATTTTTAATGCCACTTGGAGAATCTTCAATAATTTGACAATCCGATACCTCTACGCCTAATAAATGTGCTGCCGTTCTAAACATTTCAACCTTATTTGGATAACTTCCATCATCATAAACGATGTTGGCAGGATCTACCCATTGATCCAAATGAAAGGATTCGACAAAAAAATCAATATTTGGCTTAATTGATGCACTGGCAATTGTAAAAGGAATCCCTTCTTCCTTTAATTGTGCAAAATATTCATAGGCCCCTTTAACCAAATGAAAGCTTTCTTGATCCTCTTTACAATATTCTCGATAATAAGCTTCTTTGGTCTGTGAGATTTTTTCTACTTGTTCTTCACTACAATTTCCTTGACATAAATATTCAACAATCTTCTGATTCGGAACACCAATCATATGTTCACGAAGCTCCTGTTCACTAACTTCATAACCTCGAAGCTCTTTGGCCATTTTTGACCATGCTAAAATATGCTTCGGATCATCGAAAAATAATGTTCCATTAAAATCAAATATTACAGCTTTCATATACACATCTCCTATTTTTCTATCCTATGCCCAACTAGCTCTCTTGTAAAGTTGTACATTTCCTATATTCTTCATAGCTTCTTTGATCAAAACAATAGAAGGATACCTTCATGGCATAATCTTTTTCTTGATCTAACCAAGCGGCAACCGTCTTTAAAGCAATCGGTGTCGCTTCTTCAATCGGATAGCCATAAACTCCACAGGATATACAAGGAAAGGCAATGGAATGAATATTGTAGGCCTTCGCTAGATTTAAGCTATTCCAATAACAAGCCTCCAATTGATGTGCATCTTCATGTATACCAGAATAAATTGGTCCAACGGTATGAATGATATAATCAACATTTAATTGGTAGCCTTGCGTGATTTTTGCTTGTCCGGTCTTACAACCATGTAATAAACGACACTCCTCTAATAACTTTGGCCCGGCTTTACGATGAATTGCACCATCAACACCACCACCTCCTAATAAAGAGGAATTGGCAGCATTCACGATACAATCCCCACGGAAGCTTGTGATATCGCCTTGTTTAATTTCAATTTCACTGTCTAAATTTTTTCCATCCAAAATCATTTCTAAATAAAGCTTTGGAAGATAATAAGATTCCTTCCATGGATTAATGATTAATCCACTGACCAAATCACTATTTAAGCTTTGTTCTAAAAACTCCATCACTTCAATTTTTTTAATTTCACAATGTTCTTCCTTTTCCATTTGTTCTTGACTGGTAAAGGCAACATAAACCTCATTATGATCATCCAGCTTTAATCGTAAATAACAATTTTCTGAAGTAGGAACAAAGAACGTGGCTTTTTCTTCTGTTAACAGTCGTAAATATCTTAAGACATCTTTATTTTTTTCTTTTGTACCTTCTTGATATAAAATTTGTATCAATCGTTCTAATACTCTCATATGAATCCTTTCTATTCTTATGCAGAAAAAGTCCACAAAATGTGGACTATCGAAGCATATCTCTGGTAATGGAGGCTAAATCCTTGGCTCCACACATTTCCATGGTATCCTTTAATTCTGCTTGAAGCTTTTCAACATAGATTTTAACCCCTTCTGCTTGGGCTCCATAAATACGATTCACAAAAGGACGAGCAATTAAAACTGCATCGGCTCCTAGGGCAAGGGCTTTAAACACATCGGTTCCTGTACGGATTCCACCATCGACAAAGATCATCATCTCACCATTGACCGCTTCTACAATTTCTTCTAAAACACTTGCGGTAGCTGGTACACCATCTAAAACACGTCCGCCATGGTTGCTTACCACAATCGCACTTGCACCGGCTCTTTTGGCTTTTAAAGCACCTTGAACGGTCATTATCCCCTTTACGATAAAAGGAAGGTCACATTGATCAATAATTTCCTTTAGCTGTGCCTCGGTCTTTCGACCAGCTGGCGGTACGATACCCTTTAAGAAAGGAAGTCCAGCTGCATCGACATCCATCGCCACCGCAAAGGCATGACTCTTTTTAACATATTCATATTTTTCTAATACGGTTTCTAAGTTCCAAGGCTTAATGGTTGGTACACCAATTCCATCATTTTTTTGAATGGAATCGGTTGCTGCCTGCATGGTCAATTCCTGCATACCATCACCAGTAAAGGCGGCAATTCCTGCTTCTTTACAGGCTGAAACCAAAATTTCATTATACGCAAGATCATCATATTGGTCTCCATAATGAAGATTCACATGACCGACTGGTCCGGCAAAAACTGGTAGCTTAAAGGTCTTTCCAAAACATTGAAAGGTGGTATCCGCTTCAACATTCTCACAAAGCGTATCCATATTCACAAATAGATCTTGCCAGGCTTGATAGTTGTGAATAGCTCCCATCCCATTTCCTTTGGCACCAGGTCCTGGCATGGTATTTCTACATGCCCTTCCATCACAAATTGGACAAGACTTACAAAGAGGGCCCATATTTCCTCTTGCGGCTTGAATTACATCGAAATCATTCATATCCTCTTCCTCTAATCGGCATTGCTGGCAACAACCTTCACTCTTGACCAAAGGTTCGCAATCGTTTTTCGTGTTTCAGCGTTGTATCCAAAAACTTCATCGTTTGGATAATTGCTTCTTGGTGTATAGGCTTCAATACCTTTAAAGGTTGTTTTCGCCAATTGATTTTGAACCTTCTTATTTGGCGAGGTATACCCAACATATTCCGAATTTTCTTTCGCATTTTGATTCTTTGTAATAAACTTCATAAATTCCATGGCTAAAGGAACGTTTTCGGCACTCTTAGGAATGACCATCGCATCGGTCCAAATGTTTGTTCCTTCTTGTGGCATATAGAAGCCAATGTTCTTGTTTTCACTGCTGACATAGGCGCCATCTCCAGAATAAATAAGTCCAAGTGCCTTACGCGCTTGTGCCATATTATCAATAATTTCATCGGTCACAATTTCTGGTTGCATGGTCTTAACACAGGTCTCTAACCAAGTATAGGCTTCATTCAATTCATCTTCATTGGTGGTATTCATTGAATAGCCTAAGGCCTTTAAAGCCATCATCATCGAATCTCTTTCCGAATCATATAGATAGATGTCTCCTTTATATTTTTGATCTAAGAAAATGTTAAAGCCTTCCTTTTCTAAGTCATCTAAGGACACCTTTCGTTTATCATAGCTGATACCAACACTACCCCAGAAGTAAGGCAGACTGTATATATTTCCTGGATCATAGCTTTCGTTTAAGATACTTGGATTGATTTTTTCAAAGGTTGTTTGTAAGGCCTTTTGATCTAATTCTTGTAGATAGCCCTCATCAATCAAACGTTGAATCATATAATCACTTGGAATTAATAAGTCATAGCTTTCTCCATTGGCAACCTTAATATACATTTGTTCATTGGAATCAAAATTATCCATGACAACGGTTGCCCCGGTTTCATCTTCAAAGCGTGAAACCACCTCATCACTGATGTATTCCCCTGGCATATAAATATGTAGGGTTTGTCCAGAATAGGCTTGATTTCCCATTTGTTGCATACTGAATAAAGAAATCACTAAGGCAACTACAATAACAAATGCTCCTACAATCTTTGGTCCTTTTCTGCGTGGCTTCATTTCTAAGGATTGTTTCTTTTTTCTTAATAGCGGTAAAACATTCATGCCAATTAAAATCAAAGTAATTAAAAGAACAACCAAGGTTGAAATCGCATTTACACTCGGATTGACACGCTTAGACATCGTATACACCATAATGCTTAAGTTCTTAACACCACCACCGGTCACAAAATAAGAAATGATAAAATCATCAAAGGACATCGTAAATGAAATCAATGCACCAGAGATAATTCCTGGCATAATTTCTGGTACGATGACTTGTGTAATGGCTTGAAAAGGGGTTGCGCCTAAATCCATTGCAGCATCCGATAAATTCGCATCCAATGCACGAATTCGTGGAGTAACCGATAAAATAACATAAGGAATACAAAAGGCAATATGTGCAAGTAATAGGGTCACAAAACCCTTTTGTACATTTAAGGTAATAAATAGAAGCATTAAACCAATGGCTGTAACGATATCTGGATTCATCAAAGGAAAATCATCAACACGGGTAATAAAGGCACGCATTCTTTTTCCTGATTGTGATAGACCAATGGCCGTTAATGTTCCTACTACGGTTGCAATCAAGGTGGCTAAAATCGCAACAATGATCGTTATATATAAGCTAGACATCATGCCATGACTTTTCAACATCGCCTGATACCAACGCAAAGAAAAGCCCGTGAAATGCGTTAAAGACTTGCTTTGATTAAAAGAGAAAATCACCATGAAGACGATTGGCAAATAAAAGAAAATCAAAACCGCACCCATTAATAGAGGGCCAAATATACGACGTTCTTTTTTCATAGGCCTTCCTCCGATACAGATCCCCTTTTCTCAATTTTACGAACCAACATCATTAATAACATCATAATAACAGCCATAATCATGCTGATGGCTGAACCAAAGTTCCATTCTCCAACGGTAATAAATTGGTTTTCAATCACATTACCAATCAAGAAGAATTGTCCACCACCCAATAGCTTCGGAATGAAGAAGCTAGATACAGCGGGTAAGAAAACAAGGGTAATTCCGCTTACTACACCACTTAAAGAAAGTGGAAAAATCACTCGTAAAAAGGTTTGAAGCTTGGTTGCACCTAAATCGGCACTGGCTTCCAATAGGTTTTTATCCATCTTTGTCAAAGAGGTATTGATTTGAAGAATCATAAACGGCAAGAAATTATACACCATACCTAATAGAACCGCTCCTTCGGTATAAAGCAAGTCGCCTTTCATACCAAATAAAGAACAAAGGCGTGCAATAAAACCACCCTTTGAGAGCAAACCAATCCATGCGTAGGTTCGCACCAACATATTGATCCACATCGGTAAGGTAATCATCAATACGAGAAGATGTTGCATCTTTTTTGAGCTTCGGCTAATAAAGAAAGCAATCGGATAGCCTAAGACCAAACATAAAAGCGTGGTCTTTAGCGCAATCAATAAAGAACGCCATAGAATCAATAAAAAGTCTTGGTCGGTAAAAAAACGTGCATAATGCTCAAAGGTCATTTTTATTGGAACAATGCTGTTGCCTTCTTTCATGAGAGAATACACCGCAATCAGAAGCATCGGCACCAACAACATTAAAATACTCCAAATGAAATAAGGTAAAACCAATTGACGAAATTTACGCATTAGAAGCCCATCTTTTCCATGACATGAATGTCTTCAGGGAAAAAGGTTAAGCCGACTTGCTTCCCTTGCTCAACATAATCTGTCGTATGAATTTTAAATTCACGTCCTGTTGTCCAGAAGGTTACTTTATAAACCCCTTCACGAATATTTTCAGGATCAAAATCATAGTCTACAAATAGGTCAATGGTTTCTTCTTCATTGTCCATTTTCCAAGCTTGTGCATTGGCCCAGGTTTTGATATCCGTATCCAACATTTGCGATTCACGAATTTCATCCGCTGTCTTAAAGAAATTAAACGCACTCATGGCTTCATTGGCCTTTTTATTTTCGGTTACGTGTTGATCAACGACCCAAATCTTACGCGTAATAGAGGTATGATTTCCGGTTTCAAAGGTCACTGTATATTCTCCAATCTTTCTTTCTAGATTGGTATCAATTCGATTAATAGAAATCAATTCATCGGTTTCTGGATCCCAGGCTTGAGCATCCGCACGCGCAATCATTTCCTTATCATCAATATCTTCCATATCCTCTAAATCCAAATAGAAATCATTGGCCGAAATCTTTTCTTTTCCATCCTCGCTGCTCACCTCATTGCGTGAACGAACATGCATATTAACAGTAACGGAAGTTCCCGGAACGGTCTCCACCATAATTTCATAATGAACACCTTTAAAAAGAACACTTTCAACTTCACCGGTCATCTTGCCATCCTTTTCATCCACAATATCAATATCTTCTGGACGAATTACGACATCCACAGGTTCATTTTCTTTAAAGCCCACATCCACACAATCAAAGACAAGGTCATCAAATTTTACCTTCTTATCCGCAATCATACGTCCTGGAATAATATTGGATTCACCAATAAATTGAGCAACATATCGATTGCTTGGTTCATTGTAGATCTCTTCTGGTGTTCCTAATTGTTGGATTTCGCCATCCTTCATGACAACGATCTTATCAGACATGGTTAAAGCTTCTTCTTGATCATGGGTGACAAAAATAAAAGTAATTCCTACCTCTTGTTGGATATTTTTTAATTCATACTGCATTTCCTTACGTAGCTTTAAATCTAGGGCACTTAGTGGCTCATCCAATAATAAAACACGCGGTTCATTGGCTAAAGCACGAGCAATCGCAACACGTTGTTGCTGACCACCACTTAATAAAGTAACATCTCTTTTTTCATAGCCCTCTAAACCAATTAATTTCAACATACGCATGACCTTTTGATCTATGATATCCTTTGACATTTTTTGAATCTTTAGACCATAGGCAATATTGTCATAGACATTCATATGCGGAAACAATGCATATTTTTGAAAGACCGTATTTAATTCTCTTTTGTATGGAGGTAAATTTGAAATATCCTCCCCATTAAAGATTACTTCTCCTTTGCTGGGTTCTAAAAAGCCTGCAAGAATACGTAAAAGCGTTGTTTTTCCGCATCCACTTGGCCCTAATAATGTCACAAATTCATTTTCATAGATGTCAAGGTCAATGCCTTTTAAAACAACCTGGTCATCAAAATTCTTTACAATGTGACGAAATTGAATGATTTTCTTTTTTTCTTCCATATTTCTCTCCTTAAAAAATAGGTGGTGTAGAAACCCACAACACAACAGCTGGTCGATTACTTCGATTTTCTAAATAATGCGAACGATTCCCTTGGATATAAAAGGTTTCTCTCGCTTTAACACAATAAGATTTATTTCCATAAACCAAATAGACGCTCCCCTTAAGGACATACGCAAATTCTTCTCCTTCATGACTTTCAATCACTTTGGTCTTACTTTTCGGATTTAGAGTAAGTTCAATGGGCTCCATCTTATTCTTTTGGGCATTCGGAACAATCCATTGAATGGTCGCATAGTCTCTTTCATCCACAAAATAATCTTCCTTTCGAAAGACGATTTGCTCTTCCGGTTTCTCAGAAAAAAAATCCTGTAAATTCGTTCCCAAAGCCTCTAAAATATTTTCTAATGTAGAAATATTCGGACTGGTTAAATCTCTTTCTAATTGAGATAAAAATCCCTTTGTGACTTCTGAACGACTGGCTAACTCGGATAGTGTTAAATCATTTTTTAATCGTAATTCTTTCAGCTTTTCTCCAATTTCCATATTTGCCTCTTTGTTTTATTAAAAAAACTTTTTGTTTAATTTATTAAACACTGGCTCATTATATCTTATCTATCTTTTCCTAACAAGACCTTTTTATGTAAAATGATTGAAAAGAAATACGAATTTCTGCTTTTAATTTTTTTGAAGTTTGCTATGATAGCTTTGTTAAGGAGGAAACGTCATGAAAGAGTTTAAACCAATTAAAGAAGGAAAAGTTCGTGAAATTTATGATAACGGAGATTCTTTGATTTTGGTCGCAACCGATCGAATCAGTGCATTTGATGTCATCTTAAAAAATAAAATCACGAAAAAAGGAACTGTTTTAACACAGATGTCTAAATTTTGGTTTGATTATACAAAGGATATCTTACCGAATCATATGATTTCTACGGATGCAAAAGATATGCCTGAATTCTTTTCAAGTGAAGAATATAATGGAAATTCGATGCTTGTAAAAAAATTAGAAATGCTTCCAATCGAATGTATTGTTCGTGGATATATTACAGGTTCTGGATGGGCAAGCTATCAAAAGGATGGAACGGTTTGTGGAATCAAACTTCCTGAAGGATTAAAGGAATGCGAAAAATTACCAGAGCCAATCTATACTCCAAGTACCAAAGCTGAAATTGGTGATCACGATGAAAACATCAGCTATGAAAAAAGCATTGAAGTCTTAGAAAAAGCCTTCCCTGGTCATGGTGAAGAATATGCGAAGAAGATTAAAGATGCAACCATTGCACTTTACAAAGCTTGTGCAGATTATGCTTTAAGTCGTGGTATCATCATTGCCGATACCAAATTTGAATTTGGATTGGATGAAAAGGGCAACGTTGTCTTAGGTGATGAAATGCTTACACCAGATAGCTCACGTTTCTGGCCACTTGAAGGATACCAAGCAGGTCAAGGTCAACCTTCATTTGATAAACAATTTGTTCGTGATTGGTTAAAAGCGAATCCAGACAGTGACTACAACTTACCACAAGATGTAATCGATAAAACCATCGATAAATATAAGGAAGCTTATCATTTATTAACTGGTAAAGAGATATAAAAAAAGAAGATAGAGGCAATCATGCTTCTATCTTTTTACTTCTATGATTTTTTTACAAGCCTGTACCTGTTTTCTTTGCTCTTTACTTAATTCATTACTGATAAACACATCGGTTTCCCGAAAGGAACAAAAGGTATAATAACCTCTTCTTTGAAATTTTGTCGATTCACAGACAACAACAATCTTTCGTGATTGATTGATTACATGTCTTCTTGTTCCAACCTCATCCATTGTATAAACGGTAAATCCATCCGAATCTAAGATTCCATCACTTCCCAATAAAGCGACATCTATATGAATCGCATCCAACATCTTTTCACTAAAATATCCTTCCGTATGTAAGCCATGTCTGGTTAATTTTCCACCAATTAAAACGACGCCAAAGTTCATCTCATCACACTTTTGAGCCACCAAAAGAGAATTCGTTACAATGGTTAAATCCTTCTTTTGACTTAGGACATCAATCCCTGCAACTAAGGTGCTTCCTGCATCAAGATAAACGATGCTTCCATTTTCTATTTCGTTGATTGCAGCAGCCATTAAACGTCTTTTGGTTTCAACATTCTCTTGATTTCGAATAGAAATAGGCAATTCTACAGGCAAGTTGTTTTTTCGAACATAGCCATGTAAACGGATGACAATTTCTTTCTTTTCTAATTCATCTAGATCTTTTCGTAAGGTTTCTGGCGTTACTTCTAAAAGCTGCGCAAGATCCTTGACCTTCATTTCGTTCTTTTCTTCAAGAATCGTTCGAATCCGATTTTGTCTTTCCTCTTTTTTTCTTGACATAGTATCCTCTTTTCCCTCTTATTTTAACACAAAAAGAAAAAAGGCCTTGAAAAGGCCTAACGTTTTGAATCTTTAATCCATGTATTGATCTTCACTAAATCCTCTTGAAGCTTTTTTAAATCCTTTAATTTCCATGTCCAATTCTCATCGGACACACAGCCTGGACGATTAATACGTGCTTCTTTTTTAAAGCCGCAAATATCCCAAATCGGAAGTATGACGGTATTGGCTTTTGAATCCAATAAGAAATGGCAGATCATATCATTAAAAGCACGATGCGTATAGCCTCTTTTCTTAAAGAAGCGACGCAAGCTGATTCGACGATTATTATCGTAGCTAGAATAATCCTCTAAAATGGTTGCGTTATCGTGGGTTCCTGAATATAAAACAATATCCTCATCCACATCTTGACGTAAGAGCTTTGTTTCCATTTTAAAAAGCTGAACCTGTAAACCAGGTATATGATATTTCTTTTCTAAATCAAAGATTTCTTTTCCTAAATTATCACCTAGATCTTCTGCTACCAATTTCATCTCTGGATGCTCACTGGTCACATAGGCTAAGATTTCATCGCCTGGTGCATCTTGCCAAACTCCATCAATAGCAGTTGGACAGCTTGCAGGAATCTTCCAATAATTCACAAATGCCCTAAAATGATCGATACGCACGATATCAAAGCAACGATTCATCCAATCCATTCTCTGACGCCAAAAACGATACTTATTGCTTTTCATATGACGGAAATTATAGGTCGGCATGCCCCAGCGTTGTCCTTCCTTAGCAAAATAATCAGGTGGACAACCCGCAATAAATTCGGCTTGCCCATTTCGATTCAACATAAAATCAGGACGATCACTCCATACATCCGCACTATCTAAATCCACATAAAAGGGAACATCCCCCATAATTTCAATCCCTTTTGAATGGGCATAATCAACCATTTCATCAAGCTGTTGATAAAAAATAAATTGAAGGAATTTAATATAGAACAATTCATCTTCATACTCTTCTAGATCAACACCAGATGGATTATAAAACCAATCCCGATATTCTTCATCCCAATCGGTCCAACAGACTTGGTTATGTAAATCACGAAAGAGCGCATATAAGGCCCAATTTGATAGCCAAAAAGCATCTTCCTCAAAAGCACGAAAAGCTTTCTTAAATCGTGAAAAATCCTTCTTAAAGGCTTTAAATGCACGTCGGAAATAAACCTCCTTAAAGGCTCTGACTTGATTGTAATCCACACGAGTTTTAAATTTATTACAATTTACAATGGAGCTTTGAGTTAATAAACCAATCTCACATAAACGATCAATATTAATATAAATAGGATCTCCTGCAAAGCTTGATAGCGTTTGATAGGGAGAATGTGTTTGACCTGTCATTTGAATCGGCAAAATCTGCCAAATCTTAAAGCCAGCGTCCGCAAAGCAATCAATTATCTTTTTTGTCTTAAAACCAAAATCACCAATCCCTTGATTTCCAGGCACACTAAACAAAGGACATAAAACCCCAGCACTTCTTTTCATAAAAATGTAACCCCTTTTATCTTCGTAATTTTATCACACTTTTATGACTTTGCCTATAAAAAA
>CAVKAP010000075.1:0-19074 GCA_963654445.1 Segatella copri | reverse complement strand
AAAATCCGTTGGGAGTTAATTCCCGTGTGGGTTCAAGTCCCACCGTCCCCACCATCTTGATTGAGACCTTCTTATGAAGGTTTTTTTTATGGAAATTTATAGGAGGGTTTTATGCGAGTTTTAGAAAAATTAGAACCGAAAAATGTATTTTATTTTTTTGAAGAAATTAGTCGCATTCCTCATGGATCTTATCATGAAGAAGCGATAAGTAATTATTTAGTCAATTTTGCAAAGGAAAGAAATCTAGAAGTTATTCAAGATGATTTATATAACGTTATTATTATAAAAGAAGCAAGTGAAGGATATGAAGCTATTGATCCAATCATTATTCAAGGTCATATGGATATGGTCTGTGAAAAAAGAGATGATGTGGATAAGGATATGTCTACTAGTGGCTTAGACTTAGAGGTTCGTGATGGATGTGTATGGGCTAAAGGAACCACTTTAGGTGGGGATGATGGAATTGCGGTAGCTTATGCATTGGCTTTATTGGATTCTGATACGATTAAACATCCTCGTTTAGAGTTTGTTTGCACTGTCTGTGAAGAAGTAGGTATGGATGGTGCCAATCATATTGATTGTAGTCCATTAAAAGGACATACCTTTATTAATATCGACAATGATGAAGAAGGGAAGGTTCTCGCAAGCTGTGCAGGTGGTGGAAAAGCCATAGTACGTTTAAATGTAAAAAGAGAAGATTTAGACTGGCCAAAGGTCGAAGTGAAGATTTCTGGGCTTTTAGGGGGGCATTCTGGGGCCGAAATTGACAAAGGGCGTGCAAGCTCACAAGAGTTAATGGCCCGTCTTTTAAGAAGAATTCATTTTCAAAATGAATGCCGTCTTGTTTCTTGTATCAATGGAAGTAAGGACAATGCCATCAGTCGTGATGGTTCAATGGTTGTCGCTACAAAAAATGTAGAAGCATTAAAAGCGATTGTTAAAATCTTAGAAAAAGAAATTCATCAAGAATATAAAAGCTTTGATCCAAATATTCATTTTGAAGCGTATCAAGTTTCTAATAATCAAGAACCATTGGATCTTTTATCGACATGTAAAGTCATTTCCTTGTTAACGTCTATGCCACAAGGCATTCAAAGAATGAGCGAGGATTTTCCTGGTTTTGTTGAAACCTCTTTAAATTGGGGTGTCGCAACACTGACTAATGATACCTTTGAAATGAATGCTGCATTGCGTTCATCTGTTTCATCATCGTATCAACAATTAGTAGAAAAGATTACTTGGATTGCACAAAGCTATGGTGCTCAAATTGCGGTGCGTGGTGAATATCCGGCATGGCAATGGGTTGAACAATCGCCTTTACGCAATAAAATGAAAAAAATATACAAAGAAATGTTTAATCAAGACTTAGAAATTTGTACCATTCATGCAGGTGTAGAGTGTGGTTTATTTTCAGAAAAGATCAGTCATATGGATGCCGTATCAATGGGTCCTAATATTTTTGATATACATACTCCAAATGAACATATGGAAATTGCTTCGGTGCAAAGAATATGGGAGTTTTTAGTCCGTCTTGTTGAATCAAAGTAGATTGTATCTTTCTCTATTCAATGGTAAAATAATTCTAATTTATGGAGGTTTTTATGAGTGATAGTGACCCTTGTGGGCTATTAAAAAGAGAATTCATTCCTTTAGCTGGAAATGTATATGCAAGCCGTTATTTCGCAAATATTATATATGATGAAGTAGCTCTTGATTTGATGGATGAACTGGATCAAGCAGAAGAATGTCTTGATGAATATTCTGAATTTGATTTATTAAGTTATGCGGTTGAATCGATGCATATGGATCAAGTAACAGAACAATTTTTAGTGGATCATTATGACGGTACACTTGTGGTATTGGAATGTGGTTTAGATACCTTCTTTCATCGAAATGATAATGATCATGCGCAATTTATTGGTGTTGATGAAGCACAAACACTTGCTCTAAGAGAAAAGTATATTTCGATTGATCAAAGAGAAATTGATTTATCCTGTTCTATTTTTGATGAGCAATGGATTAACGAAGTGATTAAATGTTCGGATGGACGTTCTGTTCTTATTCATGCGTTTGGTGTTTTTCAAAAGTATTCTTATAAAGAGGTTGTTGATTTATTGAGAAAATTATGGGTAATTCCAAAGGTTTCTATTTTATTTGATATTGAATCAACACCACATAGAAATGAAGGCTTTGCTATAAAGGATATTGATTCTTTCTTAAAAGAACTTTCGCATTTTAAATTAAATACAGTCAGTGATTTTTATGAAATTGTCGATGATCGAAAAGGAATGAAAGCGAAAACAAAATTAGCGATGACTCTATCGGATTACAATCATTCGAGACAAGTTTTATATTTAAGTGGACGATAAAAAAAGATGTAAATTTGCAAAAGCAGATTTACATCTTTTTTTTAAATTAGACATTGTATAAGTATTCCAATGATGGAACCAGTAATAAAAAGAATGCTTACAATTCGTAGTAAATATCTTTTTCTTTCGCCATATCGAATTAAAAGCAATAAGGCAAGACCAGAATTTGTACATAAGCCGGCAAAAAGGGAACCCAAGGAAATACTGCCTGTAGAATATAATTCACTTAAAACAACGGTTGCAGCACAATTTGGAATAAATCCAATGATACAAGCTAAGATTGGTTGATAAATTTGATTATTTAATAAGATCTTCTTTAGGGCATCTTCACCAAAGAATTCAATAATTGTTGTTAAAATCAAGCTTGTGATAAATAAAAAGATAAAGATGCGAATACTTCGATATAAAGCACTCACAGGTAGTGGAAGGTCAGGATAGCAGCATCCACAGCCTGCAGATCTTTGTTCATCCTCTTCTTCGCTATCTTCTTCACCCTCTTCGAATTCTTCCTCTTCTTCCATATCTTCAAAGCGAACAATTTTTTGTCTTTTTCCTAATAAGGTATCTACAAGATAGCCTACAATCAGCGCAACAATAAATTTTGATAGAAGTAAAAAACCTAAGGTTTGATAAAGTTCTGGTTTACTTAAAAGAATAGGCACGGCTTCATCACTGGTTGCAATCATGACGGCAACTAAGGTACCTAAAGTGATATTTCGTTGTAGAAATAACATGGCAGCCAATACACTAAAACCACATTGTGGAATCAATCCAACCAATGCTCCAATCAAAGGGCCTATTCTTTGAAGAGCAAAAAATATTTTTTCATCACTTTCATCATTTTGTCGTCTTTCAAAAACCTCTAAAAAACAATAGGTAATAAATAAAAGTGGAAACATGAGCCAGGTATCATGTAGGGTATCAATTAATATATCCAATATCATATACATCCTCTTCTAAAATTCATCCTCAATTTTAATATGCTTATCGGTTAAACGTTTTTCGGTATATTCACTAAATATTCTATAAATTAAGGCGAAAATAGGAACACCTAAAAACATTCCAGGTACACCGCCTATTCCACCTCCGACAGTAACGGAAAATAGAATCCAGAAACCACTTAAGCCCAATTGATCGCCTAGGACAATTGGTTTAATAATGTTTCCATCGACTTGTTGAAGAATAAAAATAAATATAATAAAAATCAAAGCATATATCGGTTTAATTAATAAAAGTAAAAAAGCAACAGGAATAGCACCTAAAAAAGGTCCAAATACTGGAATGATGTTAGTTACACCGACAATAAAGGCAATCATTGGTGTATAAGGAAGACGTAAAATAGATACACCTACAAAACAAAGCACACCAATAATTGAAGAGTCAATGATGCTTCCAACAATGTATTTATCAAAGATATCACGGGCAATATCGATATAATGTGATAACAAAATCGCAATATGTCGATTAAAGATGGCATAATTCATTCGTTTAAAGGATAATTTTAAATTTTCTTTGTCTAAAATGATATAGAGTGCCGATACAAGTGCAATAATCAAATTCACGACAAAATGTACAAAGGCGATGGAATAGTTTGCGATAATTTTAACATGCTTGGTTATATCACTTGTGATATTTCCATCGATTAATTTACGTACGGATTTTAAATCAAAGCCTAAGCTGTCTTCGATTTGAGCCAAATATAAATCTAAGTTATCAATGTAGGATTCATTATGAATCAAAAATTCTTGTACAGAGGTTATAATATTTGGGATAATTAAGCGAATTAATAAAGTAATCAAGAAAATAAATCCTGCAAATACAATTAAGGCAGAAATCAGACGTTTTCTTTTTAGCTTATAAAAAACCTTTTTTTCTAAAAAATTGATAGGTAGCCTTAAGATAATAGCTAGTAGTAAGCCAAATAAAAAAGGCAAAATTAAATTAATAAAGGTACTGAAGTATTTTGCGATGGTATGAAAGTTATAAACGATAATGCCTATAACGATTGCTATAATTAATGAAGAGGAGTAAATTAAAATCTTTTTTCTCATTTCATCATCGAATCGAATATTCATAAAGAAGCCTCTCTTTCGTAAATTCTATTTTAACATCTAGCGTCTTTTATTCAAAATGATATAATGAGAGAATGAAAAATATTTATGAAGGAACGATATCTTGCAAGGCAATCTTAGAAGCGAAAAAAAGAGAATGCACCTGTTTGTATATCGATAAAAAGAAAAGAAACAAAGAATTTCGCTATATTATTTCCTTGGCGAAATCTATTCATTGTCCGGTTCATTTTATGGATCGAGAAGAAATGGAAAAGCTAACGACAAATAAAAGATTTGGAGGGATTTTGCTAGAGGCAAGTCCTAAAAAGAAGGATTCGCTGACAAATCAAAAAGGAACCTTATTTTATGTGGATGGTGTAGAGGATCCATATAATCTAGGAAGTTTATGTCGATCCTTGTATGCAGCAGGAGCCGATGGGCTTATTTTACCTGAAAGAGATTGGTCGGAAGCAGAGGTCACAATATTGAAGGCCAGTGCAGGAGCCTATGAAAAGCTTGCGATTTATTGGATTCATGATGAAGATGAATTGATCTCTTATTTAAATGAAAAGAACATCCCTTTATATTGTGCTTATCGAGCCCATGCGAAAAGCATCTATGCGCTTCAATTTCCAGAAAATGTTTGTGTGGCAATTGGAGGGGCCTTACGTGGGTTAAGTGCGAAAATTTTAAAGCATGCTGATCAAAATATAGTAATTCCCTATGGCAGAGATTTTCGAAATGCTTTAGATACGCCAAGTGCGAGTGCGGTGATTGGCTTTGAAATATTAAGACAGAAGAGTGAGTGAATCACTCTTTTGTTTTGTGATACAATAAGACCATGGTTTATATCGATGTATTTATAGAATATAGTGTTTTAAAGTTGAATCAAACCTTCACATATCGCTGCTTTGAACCGGTACAGGTTGGATGTCGTGTGAAGGTTCCTTTTGCACGTCAAATTGTCGTAGGCTATGTACAAGCACTTCATTCGGATTGTACGCTTGATTCAGTGAAAGATGTGCTTGAGGTGATTGATTCGAAGCCTTTATTAAATGAAGAATTAGATCATTTGGCCGATTGGATGTCATCCTATTATGTGGCTAGTAAAATCAGCTGTTTAAAAACAATGCTTCCTCCAGCAATGCGTCCAAGTCATTCTCATCAAAAGGTCATTTATGAAGATTGGCTTGAATTAAATCCCAATGCTTTCGATTTAACGAAGAAACAAAAGGAGCTTCTTACTTCTGTCAACTTTCCTTGTAAAGCGAGTCTTTTACGAAAAAAATCAGTTAGTATGACTAAGACATTGATTGAAAAGGGGGTACTTTCTCTTATAAAAAAGGAAAAAGAAACAACTTTACTTACATCGAGTGAAAAGATACCGATTCCTACGTTAAGCGATGAACAAAAGAATGCGATTGAAGAAATGCAAAACAGTCAAGATTCCATTTTTTTATTACATGGGGTAACGGGTTCTGGTAAAACTGAGGTTTTTTTACAATTGGCACAATCGGTATTGGAACAAGGCAAACAGGTGCTTTTTTTAGTGCCTGAAATTGGCTTGACCCCCATGATGATTCAACGAATTACTTCTCGATTTAAAGAGAAGATTGCAATCTATCATTCGCGTTTAAATGCACAAGAAAAATATAATCAATATGCTTTAGTTCGTGATCAAAAGGTTCAGATTGTTGTTGGAACACGATCAGCTGTATTTATGCCTTTTCATTCATTGGGATTGATTTTAATGGATGAAGAGCATGATTTTTCCTATAAACAAGATAATCAACCTCGCTATCATACTAGAGATATCGTGCTTCAAAGAAGTCAAAGTCATCATTGTAAGGTTGTATTAGCAAGTGCCACACCATCCTTAGATTCCTATGCGAGGGCATATAAAAAAATCTATCACTTAGTTGAGTTAAAAAAACGAATTTCGGTTTCAATGCCACAAATTCATTTGATTGATATGAAAAATCAAAAAATGCAATATGGTCTATCACAAAGTCTGATTGATGCGATTCACTCTCGTTTACAATCAAAGGAGCAAGTCATTCTTTTATTAAATCGTAGAGGCTACTTACCAATTATGCGTTGTATGGATTGCAATTCGGTTTTAATCTGTCCAGATTGTGGACTTGCTCTTTCTTATCATAAAAAAGAAAAATGCTTAGTATGCCATTGCTGTGGCAATGTCTATGCCTATGATGGACAGTGTCCAAATTGTCATTCTCATTCCTTTTATCAATCTTCGATGGGAACTGAAAAATTAGAAGAACATCTTCATGAGCTTTTTCCGAGCTCTCATATTATTCGCATGGATGCAGATAATACACGCAAAAAAAATGCACATCAAAGGTTATTAAAGGAATTTGAAGAAAACGGGGATATATTATTAGGGACCCAAATGGTTGCCAAGGGCTTAGATTTTGAAAGAGTTAATCTTGTTGGAATTATCAATGGAGATGCTTCCTTTTCGCGTTTAGATTTTTCAAGCAATGAAGTGGGCTATGATTTACTTGAACAAGCTTCTGGTCGTAGTGGGCGGAATCAGAAACAGGGGGAAGTGTATATTCAAACCTTTGATCCAAGTCAATTTGTACTTCAATGTATTGTTAATCATTCCTATCATTCTTTTTTTCAACAAGAAATGCAATTTCGTCATTTAGGAAACTATCCACCTTATTGTTATTTATGCTCCATCATCTATATGCATTCGGATGAAGATAAATTACTTGAAATTGCACAGCTTGAAAAAAAACAATTGGCACCCTTAAAGGTTTTAGGCCCTGTTTCAATTTCTATGCGTCAAGCGAAAAAACGTGTTCGTCTTGTTGTAAAAGCGAAAAATAAAGATGAATTAAATCACAAGATTTGGCAAATCGTAAAATATCATCAATCATTAAAGACAAATGTAAACCAAGATATTAATATGTATCCTTTGGTTTTGGAGGATTAATCATGCGTCAATGGATTTATAAAGCATTAAGTGCTGTTGTCATTCAACACGAATATTCAAACTTATATTTGCGACATCATCTTCATGAATGTCCGAAAAAGGATCAAGCGCTCGCAACGCGAATTTTTTATGGGACCTTACAAAATTGGACCTATTGTCAAAAGGCTTGGCAAATCTACGCGAAGAATCAACCGAATAAAAAGATTGCTCTATTATTAACAATGAGTAGCTATCAATTGTTATTTCTAGATAAGGTGCCCTCTTACGCAATTGTCAATGATGCAGTCCAAATCGCAAAACGCATTCAACCCTCTTCGAAAGGCTTTGTGAATGCGATTTTACGAAAGGTAAAGCCTTTAGAGTTGGATGATAGTCTTTCTTCTTTGGCAATTCAATATTCTTTGCCAGAATGGTTATTACGTTTGTGGATCAAACAATATGGACAAGAGCAAGCCATTGAAAATGCGAAGGCCTCTTTACATATTTTGCCTACCTATGTACGAAGAAATCCAATGCGAATTAATGAAGATCAATTTTTATCTGATCCAAATATAAAAGAAAGTCAGAAAGGTTTGGCAATTTATACTGGAAATGATTTATCAAAGGATTCTTTCTATATTGAAGGGAAAATGTCTGCGCAGGATATTGGATCCTATGAAATCAGTCGTTTTATGGATATACAAAAAGGGGATTATGTTTTAGATTGCTGTGCAGCGCCAGGTACAAAAAGTATGGCCATGGCTGAGGCAATTGCAGATGAATGTCAAATTACTTGTTTAGATCTTCATGCACATCGTGTGGATCTAATTAAAAAGGATGCGAATCGATTGGGATTACAGTCCATTCATGCCTTACAGGCGGATGCTACAAAGTATCAATCCAAGCTTTTATTTGATCGAATCTTATGTGATGTACCTTGTAGTGGATATGGTGTTTTAAGTCGAAAGCCAGATATCAAATTAAGATTGAAACCTGAAGATATGGATGAATTAATTCCTTTACAATATGCGATTTTGGAAAATGTTTCGCAGTATTTAAAGGAAGGTGGCATTCTTGTTTATTCGACCTGTACATTAAATAAAAAGGAAAATGAAAAACAAGTTGCATCTTTTTTAAAAACGCATCCAAATTTTGTTTTGTTAGAAGAAAAAACCTTATTTCCAAGTGAATTTAATGATGGTTTTTATATGGCGAAGATACAATTGAATAAAACTCTGTTATAATATAAAGATAGATTGAGGTGTATTTGTGCAAAGTTTATATGATTTTACGTACGAGCAAATGCGTACATTAGCTGAAGATTATGGATGGAAAAAATTTCGCGGTCATCAAATTTTTCAATGGCTTTATCGAGAGCGAGTGACTAGCTTTGATGAAATGACAAATTTAAGTAAGGATACGCGTGAATTATTAAAAAATCACTATGTGATTGATCCTTTAAAATTGATTCGGAAGCAGGTTTCTCATGATGGAACGACAAAATTTCTATTTGCGACCGAGGATGGTTCTTTATTGGAATCGGTGATGATGGTCTTTGATTATGGAAAGAGTGTCTGTGTATCCAGCCAGGTTGGATGTAATATGGGATGTGCTTTTTGTGCCAGTGGATTAACGAAAAAGAAACGTGATCTTACTTCTGGTGAAATGGTGGCCCAGGTTTTAAAGATTCAAAGAGAATTGGATAAAGAAGGACAACGTTTAAGTCATATTGTGGTTATGGGAACAGGAGAACCTTTTGACAATTATGAAAACTTAATGAATTTTTTAGAAACAGTCAATCATGATCGTGGTTTAGGGATTGGATCTCGTCATATTACGGTATCAACCTGTGGGATTGTTCCTAAAATTTATGAATTTTCCAATGCACATACCCAATATAATTTAGCAATTAGTCTCCATGCGCCCAATCAAGAATTAAGAAATCGTTTGATGCCAGTTAATCATGCCTATCCATTAAATGAATTAATGGATGCGATTCGATATTATGGACAGGAAAATAATCGTCGATTGACCTTTGAATATATTTTATTAAAGGGAGTCAATGATCAACCTGAGCATGCAAAACAGCTTTCAAAGCTATTAAAAGGATTAAATGCCTATGTGAATTTAATTCCATATAATTCTGTTGATGAAAAACAATTTAAAAGTGTAAATCATGAACAAGCCATGGTTTTTTATGATTATTTGATGAAAAATCATGTACGTTGTACGATTCGTAAAGAGCATGGACAGGATATTGATGCAGCTTGTGGTCAATTACGAATTAATGAATTGAAGAAAGGGTATGGACAATGAGAACCTTTGGTAGTACAGATATCGGTTTAAGAAGAGAATTGAATGAGGATTCCTATGTGACCTTTCAAAATGATCGTAAGGATTGGATTGGTGTTGTATGTGATGGGATTGGTGGCTCTGCAGCCGGTGAAGTTGCCAGTCGACTTGCGGTGGATACCATTGCCGAAGCCTTTAAAAAAAATCCCATTTTAGACCATGATTATCAAGTGGATGAATGGATTCAAACGGTTTTAAATCGTGCCAATGATACAATTTTTTATACGGCAAGAGATCATGAAGAAGAACAGGGGATGGGAACAACCTGTGTTGGCTTTATCTTAACAAAGGGCTCCACGTATATTTTTAATGTGGGGGATTCTCGTGTATATGCCGATTATGAAGAAGGCTTGATTCAAATGAGTGAGGATCATAATGTGGTGAGTCGTCTTTTAGCAAATGGTGAAATCTCTGTAGAAGAGGCTCGTACGCATAAACAAAGAAATACCTTGACCAACGCATTGGGGGTCTGGCATGTTTTTCAAATTGATTTTCATAAAATAGAATCTACATATAAATATTTGCTTCTATCTAGTGATGGTCTCCATGGCTATGTGCCACAAGATGTCATTGAAGTCATTGTAGAAGCCAAAAACAAAAGCTTGGAAGAAAAGGCGGCTTTATTAATAGAACAAGCCAATGATGTCGGTGGCTATGATAATTGTACAGTTGTGCTTTTAGAAAATGATGGTGAATTGTATGGCGTTGATTATTAAACAAGTCGCAAATCGCTATGACATTCTCTCTTTGATTGGCCAAGGAGGAATGGCGGATGTTTATAAAGCCAATGATACCATTTTAAATCGTGTTGTTGCGATTAAGATCTTACGAGAAAAATTGTCGAATGACGCAATGACACTTGTTCGTTTTCAAAGAGAAGCTAGTGCAGCTAGTCGTTTATCCCATCCAAACGTTGTTGATATTTACGATGTAGGTGAAAGCGAAGATATGCATTATATTGTGATGGAATATATTCGGGGTAGAACCTTAAAACAAATGATTGCACAACGTGGATCATTGAGCGTAAGTGAATCCATTCATATTATGATGCAATTAACCAGTGCAATTTCGCATGCACATTCGCATCATATCATCCATCGTGATATTAAGCCTCAAAATGTCTTGGTTAAAGATGATGGAACTGTTAAAATCACTGATTTTGGTATTGCGATTGCCAATGATGCTGTGCAGTTGACACTCAATAATGCCGTTATGGGATCAGCGCATTATCTTGCACCAGAGACAGCTCAGGGTAAGGATGCCAGTGAACAAGTAGATATTTATTCGTTAGGCATTGTCTTTTATGAGCTTTTAACCGGTAGTGTTCCTTTTTCAGGAAAAACACCAACGGAAATTGCAGTCAAGCATTTGCGTCAGCCTATTCCATATGTACGTGATTTTAATCAACAAATTCCACAATCCGTTGAAAATATCATTTTAAAAGCAACAGCGAAAAATCCGGAACAACGCTATAAAAGTGCAGATCTTATGTTAGAAGATCTACGGCATTGTATGGATTGGAATAAAAAGAATGAAGAACGCTTGATTTTTGAAACACCAAATATAACGAAGGTGGATGTTAGTGATGGTCATGTTCAGGTTGAATACTCGGATCAGCCGATACAAGAAACGAAAAAAAAGCTGAGTGCAAAATCGATTGGAATTTTCTTCTTATCTATTTTTGTGGTTTGTGCCCTGATTTTCTTAATTGCGATTGCGACTGGATTCGTACATCTCAATGGCTTTATGGGCTATGAAACCTTCCCTCAGATTGAAACGATGTCTATTGATGAGGCGAAGGCATGCTTAGAAGAAAATAAATTTACGCATATTACGATTAAAAAGGTATTAAGTGATAGCTACAAAGAGGGAACGGTCATTTCATCAAATTATAATGAAGGGGATATCGTACAATCCTCAAAAGAAATTGTCTTAACGGTCTCAAAGGGAGCAGGCTATCTAGTGAAGGATTATACCGGTATGTCCATTGATGAAGTGGAAGAAGAATTTTCTAAAAATAATGTTTCAATCGAAATAGAAAAGAAATATAAAGATGCAGCTAATACCAATCCAAATCTAATTTTAAAACAAAAGGGATTAAAGGCTGGTAAGCGAATTGATCCAGATAAAAAGAATAAAATCACTTTTGTGCTTAGTCGTTATCCAAGCATTGTCATTCCGGAAAAATTAATTGGCATGGAAGTCAATGAGGCAAAGGAATATTTAAATAAAAAAGGAATTGCGGTAGCCTTATCGGGATTACACAACGATTCAAAAGAAGGCGTTGTCGTACGTGTGGATCCAGTTGTTGGGGTAAATTATACGCAGGAAGGATCGGACAGTGTTGTTACATTGTTCTATGAGTAAATATGTTAAAAGGTAGAATTGTAAAAATTATTTCGAATCAATATACAATTGAAGAAAATAATCATTTATATATTGCGCAGGCGCGTGGCAAGATGCGCAAAGGATCAAGTCCTGTGGTAGGTGATTGGGTTGAATTTGAAGCGATTGAAGATGTCTATCGCATTCACAAAATTTGTCCTAGAACCAATCAATTATTACGTCCTTCTATTTCCAATATTGATCAAGCCTTGATTGTCACAAGTATGAAGGATCCTGATTATTCAAGTCATTTATTAAATCGCTTGATTATTCTAGTTTCTTTAGCTCATGTTGAACCAGTTATCTGTTTTACGAAGTCCGATTTAGTTCATTTAGAAGATTATAAGGATGAAATTGCTTGGTATGAAAAAGCAGGCTATCGTATCGTTTATACGCATCCTGGTAGTGATGACGATGCCTTAAAAGAGGTTCTAAATAATAAAGTGACAGTTCTTTGTGGACAATCGGGTGCGGGTAAGAGCTCTTTACTCAACCGTTTAGATCCTTCCTTTGAATTACAGACCCAACAGATTTCAAAGGCACTTGGTCGAGGCAAACATACAACGCGACATTGTCAGCTTCATCATGTTGCCAATGGTTTGGTTGCTGATACGCCTGGCTTTTCAAGCTTAGATTTTACGCGTTTGGATTTATCTGAATTGGATTGTGTCATTAAGGATTTTGAACCTTATATTGGACAATGTCGATTCAAGGATTGTAAGCATTTAAAAGAACCTGATTGTGCCATTAAAGAGGCAATGGATCAAGGCTTGATCAATCCTAAAATGTATGAAGATTATAAACAACTTAAGGAGGGGAAAATATGAATGAATTAGTTGTATCACCATCGGTTTTATCGATGGATTATTCACAAATGAAAGAACAAATGGATTGCTTAAATCAATCTGAAGCAAAATGGCTTCATTTTGATGTGATGGATGGTCATTTTGTACCAAATTTAACCTTTGGACCTGATTTATTAAAGGGTTTTCGTAAAATGACCGATATGGTTTTGGATGTTCATCTTATGGTAACGGATCCTGAAAAATATGCCGGCAAATTTATTGAAGCAGGTGCTGATATGGTGACCTTCCATGTGGAGGCTTTGGATTATGATATCGAACGTTGTGTGCAACTTATTCATCAAATCAAAGAAAAAGGGGTAATGGCTGGCATTGTTGTGAAGCCAAAAACGGATGTAAAAATTATTGAACCCCTTCTTAAAGAGGTCGATATGGTATTAATTATGACCGTTGAACCAGGCTTTGGTGGGCAATCCTTTATGGAAGATATGCTTTCAAAGCTTGAATGGTTAAATAGCTATCGAAAGGATAATTCTTTAAACTATCGAATTGAAGTCGATGGTGGAATCAATGGACAAACCTATAAGCTTGTAGTCAATGCAGGAAGCGATACATTGGTTGCGGGAAGCTATGTGTTTAAAGGGGACATTTGTCAAAATGTTGCATCTTTATTAAAATGAAAAAGGTTCTTTTAATTACGCCAAAATCAAAAACCATTCCCAAACTTGATGATTATGATTATGTTGGTGTTGATGCGGGGGCTCTTCTTATTTTAAAGGAAGGCTTTCCGCTTTCATTTGCGATTGGTGATTTTGATTCGATGTCGGATAAGGATTATGTCTATCTTTCAAGACATTGTGATCAAATTTATAAGCATCCCATTCAAAAGAATGAAACCGATAGTGAATTAGCTGTTCGCACATGCAAAGAAATGGGCTATGAGCATATCGTTTTATGGGGTGGTATTTCAGGACGCTTAGATCATACGATGATCAATATTTTATTGCTTCTACATCGTGAAAAAGATCTAATTTTGATGGATGAAAGTCAAAAGGTATCTTTATTATCAAAAGGGCAACATTTTTTACAGGCAAATTATAAGCATGTTTCTTTTTTCGCTTTAGAAAAAACAATGATTTCACTTTCTCACTTTTTATATCCCCTAGATCATCAAATTATTAATATAGATGATTTGTATTTATCAAGTAATCAAATTATTGATAAACAAGGTCAAGTTGATATAGAATTTGGGAAGGTTTTATGTATTGAGTCGAATTTACAATAGGAAGGGATAGTATGGCTGAATTGATTTTTAATTTATGCATTGGTTTGATTTTTATTATAGTAGGTCTGGTGATGATCTTTCTTCCAAATCGAATCTATTCTTTAATTTTAATTGCAGCCATCTTTGCTTCCTTATGGCATGGTGGATTGATGACCGTTCACTTTGTGAGAAAGCATAAGATTTTGGATTTCTTTCTTGCGATTTCATCTTTTCTCTTTGCCTTTTTTTTATGTAGTCATCAATATTTCCCTGAATGGGTCGTTCGGGTTGGTTTAGGTGCTTATTCCATTTTTTATGCATTATGTTGTTTTATTCAATGGTTCATCTATGTTTGGAATTCAAACAAGGGAAGATTGTTTACCTTTATTAATGCCATTGCTTTTTTTTGTGCTGGTTTGTATTTGTTGTTTTATAGTCAGTTTGATTCTGAATTAATTATGGTCTTTATGGGTATTTATGTTCTATTGCTTGGCTTTCGCTATAGCTGTGACATGATGTTCTCTTTAAATCCAACGATGGATCATTCTTGGAAAAGAAGATATCGTCTTTCTTTACCAACGGTTCTTTGTGCTTTTATTCCAGATTGGACATTTAAATTATTAAAAAGATTCGATTATAAATCCTCTGAAGATCTTCAATCGGAAATAAAAACAAATCTTCGTTTAATGGTTCATGTTGGACCGAAAGGCTTTCAAAAGGTAGGCCACATTACCATTGTTTTTGATGATCTGGTTTATAGCTATGGAAATTATGATCAAAGCAGTCACCGTTTAAATGGAACGGTAGGTAAGGGGATTTTTTTCATTGCACCTTATGATCGATATTTACCAATGATTTTGTCCAAAGAAAAAAATACGATTTTTGAGTATGGCGTTCAATTAAGTGTTTCACAGGAAGCTTTATTACGTACCGTCTTACAGGAAAAACTAAGTCAGGCTAGTCCATGGCAAGCACCAATTCAAAGAGAACCGAAAACATTCTCTGAACATGAATTAGCCCAGGATTATGCCAACCGACTATCCTATTATGCACAGGCTGACTTTTATCAAATTGAAAAAGGTCGTTTTAAAACCTATTGGGCCTTAGGTGCAAATTGTGCTTTATTCATTGATTCCCTTCTATCGGTTGTAGGACAGGATGTTTTAAATTTAAGAAATGTTGTTTCACCTGGCTTATATTTGGATTGGTTACAAAAAGAATATATTAAACAAAACAGTCCGATTGTTAGTCGAACCGTTCATTCCTTAATATTGTAAAAAAAGACGAACAATATTTGTTCGTCTTCATTTTGTCCTTATTAAATAGCACCTTGTTTCTTTAAAGTTCTCAAAGCTCTAGCACTTACTTTAATAGTTTGTGGTTTACCGTCAACAACTACACGTACTTTTTGTAAATTTACATTCCATTTACGACGAGTTGCACGCATTGAGTGAGAACGTCTATTTCCTGATAAAGGACCACGTCCAGATACTGCACATCTTTTTGACATCTTGATTGTCCTCCTTTTATTACACTACTATCGAATTAAAATCACAATCGCTTATATATAATAGCATTTAATTGTATTGGTTTCAAGCCCAAATTTCAATCAATCCCATCAACTTATGAAAGCTGAATTGTGAATCATAGACGATAATGGTATAATAAAAAAGTTGATTGGAGTGTGTATATGAACCAATATATTATTTTTATTATCGGTTTTATTTGTAGTTTGGGACTTACCTTGATTCTTATGCCTAAACTGATTGATTATTTACATAAAATAAAATTTGGACAAACGGAAAGGGAAGAGGGCCTAGAAAGTCATAAAAAGAAGACTGGGACACCAACGATGGGTGGTTTAGCCTTTATCTTTGTTCCAAGTATTTTGTATCTTTTGTTTTGTTTATTTCATTGGGTCAGCATGGATTCAAATGTCATTATTGTTCTTTTGGCCTTTGTTGGATACGGTATTATCGGCTTTATTGATGATTATATTATTGTTGTTAAAAAAGATAATGAAGGCTTAAAGCCAAAGGCTAAATTCTTGCTGCAAACCATTTTAGCTGTCTTGTTCTTTATTCTTTATATGAGCTTTGGAGCATCAACGGATCTATTGATTCCAATATGTAATGTATCTATTCCATTAGGGATTTTCTATTTTTTCTTTATTTTGATTATGTTTACTGCTGAAACAAATGCGGTTAATTTTACAGATGGTGTGGATGGCTTGTGTGCAGGGCAAATGATCATCGCATTGGTTCCTTTTTTAGGCTTTTCTTTTCTTGAAAAGGAAATCGATCTTGCGTTTTTGATTGTCTTATTAATCGCAAGTCTAATTGCTTATTTGAAGTACAATAAACATCCAGCTCAGGTTTTTATGGGAGATACCGGATCACTTGCCTTAGGTGGGTTTATTGCTGCTGTTGCGATGGTTTTAAAACAAGAAATTTTATTAATTTTAATTGGTGGTGTCTTTGTAGCAGAAGTATTAAGCGTTATTATACAGGTTTCACATTATAAAAGAACCCATGAGAGAATTTTCCGTATGGCCCCTTTACATCATCATTATGAAAAGGGAGGCTGGTCAGAAACGAAGGTTGTTCATCGCTTTTGGTCGGTTGGTGTTCTTTTAGCCATTGTAGGATTTATGATAGGAGTCATGTAATATGAGTAAAGTATTAGTTATTGGTGCTGCAAGAAGTGGAATTGCAGTGAGTAAGCTTTTAGTTCAAAATGGATATGATGTTCTTTTGACCGATGCAAAAAAGGTTGATCAAAAGGATGAGCTAGAAAATGAAAACATTCAAGTTATCGATCAAGGACATCCAGATTGGTTAAAAAATACTGATTATGAATTTGTGGTTAAAAATCCTGGTATTCCATATCATGTTGAATTAGTGAAATACTTTGTGGATGCACAGATTCCTATATATACCGAAATAGAAATTGCCTATCGTTTCGCAAAAAATTTCTCTTATGCAGCCATTACCGGAACGGATGGAAAAACAACGGTTACGACTCTCTTATATGAAATGTTAAAGAAAAAAGGGAAAAGCGTTGTTGCAGGAAATATCGGGATTCCATTAAGTGAACAGGTTTTAAAGGAAGATAATGAAAAGACAAACGTAGCCTTAGAGTTAAGTAATTTCCAATTAATGGGAATTGATACCTTCAAACCACACATTAGTACAGTGACGAATTTAGCACCGGATCATCTTGATTATATGGATTCTCTTGAAGATTATTATCAATCGAAAATGAATATTTATAAAAATGAAACAATGGATGATTATTTTATTCGAAATGTCGATGATGAAAACATCGTAAAATACGCAAAGGATATTCCATGTCAGGTGATTGATTTTTCTTTAAAAAGAGAGGATGTCGATTTATATCTTAAGGATGGTAAAGCATATTTAAAAGACCTTGTTTTATTTGAACAAAAGGATTTAAAAATCGTAGGCGATTTCAATTGTGGAAATGCAATGATGGCTGCATGTATGGCCTATTATATGGGAGTTTCTATTTCTGATATCCAAAGTGTGATCAAAGAATTTAAAGGAGTTGAACATCGTATTGAATTTGTTGGTGAATTTGACCAAATTCGTGTTTACAATGATACAAAGGCAACCAATACGCATAGTGCATGTGCTGCATTGAGTGCTTTTGATCAAAATGTCATTTTGTTATGTGGCGGAAAGGACAAACATATTTCCTTTGATGATTTGAAGCAATACGATTCCAAAGTGAAATATTGCTTCTCCTTTGGACAGACCAAGGATCAATTTAAGAATATTTTTTCTCATCAAGAGTCCTGTGAAACTATGGAAGAGGCATTTAAAAAGGCATGTGCGATTGCTAAAGCAGGGGATACGATTTTATTAAGTCCTGCATGTTCTAGCTTTGATCAATTTAAAAATTATGAAATTCGCGGAAAGATTTTTAAAGACATGGTCATTCAATATATAGAAGGTAGGAAGTAAGATATGGCATTTATTTTAGATTTAATTAAAACGATATTTTTAGGAATCATACAAGGTATTACCGAGTGGTTACCGATTAGTAGTACCGGTCACTTATTAATTTTTAATAGTATTTGGCCAATGTTACCAGAAGCATTTTTTGATGTATTTAAGGTTGTGATTCAATTTGGAAGTATCTTAGCGGTTGTTTTCTTGTATTGGCATCGTTTAAATCCATGGGATGGAAAAAAGAATGCCGCTCAAAAAAATCGTACCTTTAATTTATGGTTAAAAGTCATTGTTGGTTGTATTCCTGCTGGTATTATTGGATTGATTTTAAATGATTTGATTGATTCTTATTTATCAGCTAATTTTGTGATTGCGGTGACTTTGATTGCCTATGGTTTGATCTTTATTGTCGTAGAGAAAAAGCCTAAAAAACCAAGCATTCATAAAATTGAAGAGATGGATTATAAAACAGCACTTAAGATTGGGTTCTTTCAATGTTTAGCTCTGATTCCTGGTACAAGTCGAAGTGGAGCTACGATTTTAGGTGGTTTATTTTCGGGATGTACACGTACAATATCGAGTGAATATAGCTTCTTTATTGCCATTCCAACTATGGTTGGAGCAAGCTTATTAAAGATTGTGAAATATTTAAGTCATTATGGTTTATTTTCTTTTTCACAGCTTATTTTATTACTATTAGGAACCTTTATTAGCTTTGTAGTTAGTTTACTCGCAATTCGTTCTTTAATGAATTATGTTAAGAAGCATGATTTTACAATCTTTGGATATTATCGTATCTTCTTAGGAATTTTTGTTCTTTTATTATTCTACGTATTATAGAATGTAAAATTAAAAAGGTTGGTCCTTTATGGGATCAACCTTTTTTAAAAGCTATTTTTTAATTGTAAATCCAACCTTTTTATAAACCTTACGGA
>CAVKAP010000074.1:0-4032 GCA_963654445.1 Segatella copri | reverse complement strand
TTTCTGTTTGGGGTATATGTCGCCCCTTAATTTCTTAAAGGTTCTTTTCACCTAACCCCATCTAATTTTAAAGCACCTCTTTTTTAAACTATTTTTCAAATTCAACAGTTGGTAAGTTATAGAAAGCTTTATCACCTAAGTATTCAGCAACTTTAGCTTGTCCACGTTGATTTAATTCGTCTTCAATACGCATTAAACGGTTGTATTTAGCAATACGGTCTGTACGGCTTAATGAACCAGTCTTAATTTGTCCTGCATTTAATCCAACAGCGATATCAGCGATTGTGCTATCTTCTGTTTCACCTGAACGGTGAGATACGATGCAAGTATATCCGTGTTTCTTAGCCATTTCGATTGCATCAAATGTTTCAGTTAATGTACCGATTTGGTTAACTTTGATTAAGATTGCATTTGCGATTCCTTTTTCAATTCCTTCATATAAGATTGAAGGGTTTGTAACGAATAAGTCATCACCTACTAATTGAACTTTGTCACCTAAACGGTCAGTTAATTTTTTCCAACCATCCCAGTCGCTTTCTCCTAATCCATCTTCGATTGAAATGATTGGATATTTTTCGATCCATTCTTCATACATATCGATCATTTCATCGCTAGTTTTTGTACCTTGACCAGATTTTTTCAATTCATATAATCCAGTTTCAGTGTTATGGAATTCACTTGCAGCTACGTCCATAGCAATCTTCATATCTTTACCTGGTTCATAACCAGCAGCTTTCATTGCTTCTACTAACAATTCAAGTGGTTCTTCATTTCCGTCTTCACAGCTAGGAGCAAATCCACCTTCGTCACCAACGTTTGTGTTATATCCTTTGCTCTTTAATACAGATTTTAAAGCATGGAAAGTTTCAGCAGCCATACGAACAGCTTCTTTTTCACTTGTAGCTCCAACAGGCATGATCATAAATTCTTGGAAGTCTACAGTAGAGTCTGCATGAGATCCACCATTGATTACATTACACATAGGAACTGGTAATGTTTTTCCATTGAATCCACCGAAGTAGTTATATAATGGTTCACCATAGAAATCAGCAGCGGCTAATGCACAAGCCATAGAAACACCTAAAGTAGCGTTTGCTCCTAGGTTTTTCTTAAATGGATCTCCATCTAATTCTAACATTGTCTTGTCAATCAATACTTGGTCACGGCAGTCCATACCAACTACTTTTGGAGCAATTTTGTTATTTACATTATCAACAGCTTTTGTTGTTCCTTTTCCTAAATAACGTGTTTTGTCTCCATCACGTAATTCCAAAGCTTCACGTACACCAGTACTTGCTCCACTTGGAACCATGGCACGTCCATAAGCACCAGATTCTGTTGTTACTTCAACTTCAACTGTTGGGTTACCACGAGAGTCTAACACTTCGCGAGCATATACATCAACAATAATAGGCATAATTAAAATATCCTCCTTGAGCCTTTTAGCTATACCTATGATAACACTTTAACAAGTGTGTTTCAATCAAAAAACGAGCTTAAAATGCTTTCCCTTTCTTCTTTCGATTCATCTAGAAAACGAATCAAAAAAGAGTGAATTCCATTCTCTTCTAATTCCTTTCTATTTTCACGATAATCTGTAATTTTTTCATCAAAAATTTGCATAAAACAATTTGAATCCCCTCTTAAGATATAGCTTCGACCATCCTTGCCCACTAATGAATAGTTTTTTTGATGACATAGAGCACAATGCTCTCTTTTACCATCCTTTAATACCGTATTTACTGGACAATGACGCATGATCATCAAACGTCGATGCTGATAGATTGTCACGATAACTGGCGCATCCTGCTGATATCTCTTTTTATAGGCCTTCATTAATTCAATGATTTGTTCTTTATTCATTTCATCACTTAATAATACGGAATCAAAGCCCATTTCTTGAATTGCTGCCACCCCATAAGAATTACAAACATTCATCGTAGAAGGAGCACAATTCTCTTCCACTTGATCCACATAGATTTTTGATAAAGTTCTTGCTTTATTTTTTATTTGATACGTATATGGTAGAGCCGGTTCCACCTTTACTTCACATCGTTTTTCTTCCAAGGCTTTAATTACATCTCTTCTTAATTGATTGATAACGGCAATCGGAAAGAAAATTTGTGATCCAATTTCACAGCTTATATCACTAAAATCAACCCAAGTATTCCCTGTTTTTTTCATCTGCTTTTCAATTTGTTGAATACTTAATCCTTGATTCTTTGCTTTTTGTGCCAACATATCACTTTCTACATAAACCTCATGGAAACCATCACTTGCCCAACACGTTAATGGCAAGCCTTCCATCAAACAAGAAATATGAGCCTTCACCTGTATTTTACGAAAGATCGTCTTAGAAAGATTTTCAACCTTTTTTTCTTGTAGATAAGAAATTGTCCGTCGAACAAGATCTCCTTTTTTAATTCCAACAGCCGATCCAATTTCAGCAACACATCCGGCCTTAATTTGATTTTGTAGCCTTTGTTTATCATCGTATAAATAATTTACACGGCATCCATATTCTTTTCCGATACGTATCCCATCGTTTTGATTTAAATCTTCCTTTAATTGAATACGAATCCCTTTTGCATTCGATGAAAGAACCTTGCCAATCACAATACCTTGGTGATTACTCGTAAAAGGATTCATTAAATCCTTCCCCTTTTGTTCATATACATGCCCTAGAGTATACCCTCGATTAAAGGCTTGTTCTAAAGCAATCCGATCTTCTTTTGTACGCTTTTGACCATCACGAACCTTTTTTACTTGTCGAACAGCTTCATACACATAGGCACTCGATTTCATTCGTCCTTCAATTTTAAAGGAGTCCACATCCAAATCCTTCACATGATCAATCAAAGATAAATCCTTCGGACTCAAAAGATAAGGACCTTCAGTTTCTATTTTTTTATCATTTTCATAAAGCGAATAAGGCATGCGACAAGGCTGCGCACACATCCCTCGATTTCCACTTCTTCCATAACATACACTTGAAAAATAACATCGTCCTGACATACTGATACAAATGGCACCGTGAATAAAGATTTCGATTTCTAAACCCGCTTTTTTACAAACTTCAATTTCTGCCTTACTACATTCACGCGCTAAAACAACACGGGAGATTCCAATTTTTTTTAGACGTTCGATTTCATCAGCATGCATGACACTCATTTGCGTCGATGCATGTAAACACATTTTAGGCAGTCTTTTATGAATCAGATGAATTAATCCTAAATCCTGAATAATCAAGGCATCCACCCCTGCTTTATACAAAGAAAAAGCAAGCTCATACGCTTTTTCTATTTCATCTTCATACAAAATCGTATTCAATGTAACATGAACCTTCACATCAATCAGATGACATCTTTTAACAATTTCAGCAATTTCTTCTACAGAAAAATTACGTGCATATGCTCGCGCTCCAAATTCCTTTGTAGCCAAATAAACCGCATCACAACCAGCCGCTAAAGCCGCATCCAACATTTCCCAATTTCCTACCGGAGCTAATATTTCTTGCATAATCAACCTCTTCTAAAAAAGACTATCATAAGATAGTCCTTCTTTTCTATTTTTGTTTGTTGTAAAATTCTTTAATTGCTTGAAAGGTTTCTTCACTAATGACATGTTCAATACGACAAGCATCCTCCGTTGCCGTTTTACGATCCACACCAATTCCTTCCAACATATCCGTAAAGAAACAATGTCGTTGATACGTTGAACGAGCAATCTCTTCTCCTTCAGGAGTTAAATGAAGAATTTTACTCGAATTTAATCGAATCAAGCCTTTTTGTTCCATTAATTTAACAGCATGGGAAACACTTGGTTTAGAAAAACCCAAATAACTTGCTACATCTACACTTCGAACATTTTCAATTTGATCTTCTAGAACCAAAATAGCTTCTAGATAATCTTCCATCGATTCACCTAAATGCTCTGTCATAAAACCACTCCTTTATACCTCATTTGTACTTTATTATATATTATTCAAGACTAACTTTCAAAAAAAGCTTCCTAAGAAGCTTTATACTAAAC
>CAVKAP010000073.1:0-6517 GCA_963654445.1 Segatella copri | reverse complement strand
AGTATTCCTCCAAAATCTTTTTAATTATATCAGATAAGAGACATAATAGGTGAACCACTCTACTCAAATATCTTTATGATATCATCTTATAATTTATTCAGTTCATTTCTGCCAAAGAATTCTATACATATGCCCCTATTATAACTTTGTTTATATTTTTTCATTTAAAACATTGAAATCTAAAATTTATTTATATGTTTGCAATAAGTAAATATTATTTACATAGGGAATCATATTGCGTCCTTATGCGTACTTATGTCCATCATTCACCACAATTAAAGACAACTCCCAATAATAAGAGTTGCCTTTTTATTATGCCTTGAATTTGTTACCTACGCGTTACCTACGTGTTACCTACGTACTCAATTTAGGCACACCGTAAACAAACAAAAAAGCCCTTAAATAGGGCTTTCTGCTTAAAACATAGTCGTTTAAAACTAACGTTTTGAAAATTGTGGAGCACGACGTGCTGCTTTAAGACCGTATTTCTTACGTTCTTTCGCACGTGGATCACGTGTAACGAATCCAGCTGCTTTTAATACTGGACGATAGTCATCACTAGCTGCCATTAATGCACGAGTAATACCGTGACGCATAGCACCTGCTTGACCAGTGTATCCACCACCATTTACGTTGATTAATACATCAAATTGACCATTTGTGTTCGTTACTTCAAATGGAGCTTTAACAACCATACGTAAAGTTTCTAATGGAAGATAATCTTCTAAAGATTTTCCGTTAACAACGAATTTTCCTGTTCCTGGGCGTAAGAATACACGAGCAACAGATTTTTTACGACGACCTACGCCATGATATTGTACTGTATTAGCCATTGTCTATTCCTCCTTACCCTTTCACCTTTAACTCAACTGGTTGTTGAGCAGCATGTGGATGTTCACTTCCTGCATATACATATAAGTGTCCACGTTGTACATCTCCTAAACGAGTATGAGGCAACATTCCTTTAATTGCTCTTTCTACCCATTCTTCTGGATATTTTTCTTTCATTTCTTTTGCAGTACGAACACGCATACCACCAAAGAATCCAGAGTGGTTATAGTACTTTTCAGTATTTAATTTATTTCCTGTCATTTCGACTTGTGCTGCATTGATTACGATTACGTAATCTCCACAATCTACATTTGGTGTATATGTAGGTTTGTGTTTTCCTCTCAATACGTGAGCAGCTTTTGTAGCCAAGCGACCTAAAGTTTCTCCTTGACCATCAATCACGTACCAAGTACGTTGTACATCAGCTGGTTTAGCCATTGTAGTTTGACGCATAATTAATCTTCCTCCTGTTTGAGCATTACCGGGGCTCAAAGGCTGAGATTAGCCAAAATTTATTCTAAATAAAGGAGCCTCAAATGTCAATGAAGAATTCTCATTTCTCCCATTTTTTTAATTCAATCGATTGGATTGGTTCAATTCCCAGTGTTCTTAGATTCTTATAAGCTCGATTGTAAAGATCTTCGGATAAATCACTTGGTTGATGTGCATCCATTCCAATAATAACTTTGTTTCCTATTTTTTTAGCTAGCTGCCAAAAGTTGTGATGCGGATAACACTCACAATGATATTTCAGATTGTATTGAAGACCTAAGACATTGTATTCCAATGGAAGATCGAACTCTTTTGCCGTTAAACAAACTTCGGTAAATCGATCTTCGATTTCTTTATTCCATGATAAATATTCATTTCTCATAATAAGTTCAGGATGAGCCAGATAGGAATATATCCCTGTTTTCATTCCTTCAATACATTGCTCAAAATAAGAATCCACAAATTCTTTATCACAATGCCCATAATAGATTCCTGTTTCTTCACTTTGATAAAAATGATTGGCAAAAATGATATAATCTAAATCCTCTTGAACAATTAATTTCTTCATCCAATTCATGTATTCAGGAAAGTATTCAACCTCCATCCCAAATAGGATTTCAATTTGATCTTTATATTGTTCCTTTAGAGATAAAACACTTTCTTTATAATCTTGAAACTCATTCAATTCCATTCGAATTCGAGAACGACAGATGCTCTTATATTTCCAAACGGAATGATCAGAAAAGCCAATGCTTGTATAACCATTTTTTATAGCTTCTTTTACATAATCCTCATCACTTCCATAAGCATGTTTACAGCGTTTGGTATGCATATGATAATTTACTCTAGTCATAATTCACCTTCATTAAATATAAGCCTTGCGCTTGCGCATTAAAGCGACATGCCTCTTTGTTCTTTGCTTCTAATATGGATTGAACATCTTTAGTTTCTAATCGATGTTTTCCTACTTCAATTAAGGTTCCAACCATCATTCGTACTTGATATCTTAAAAAACCCGTTCCTAGAAAAGAAATAATAATATCTTTTCCCTTCTCTTCAATAGAAATAGAAGAAATGGTTTTTACTCTTGGTTTTCTTTGATCAATACGTGAAGAAGAAAAGCTTGTAAAATCATGGGTTCCTATTAAATATTGACTTGCATTTCTCATGGCATCGATATCGATATTTGACCACACAATTTGTTTATAACGATAGGAAAAAGGATCTGCTTGATCTCTTGTACAAATAAAATCATATTGTTTGCTTAGAGCACTAAAACGCGCATGAAAGGCTTCATCCACAATCTCCATCTGTTGAATTCGAATATCTTTTGGTAATAAGGTATTTAATGCATCAATGTAACGAGAACAAGGAATCTCTTTTATGCTATCAAAATGAAAGACCTGTCCTTTGGCATGTACCTTTGCATCCGTACGACCACTAGCAACAATCGATATCTCTTCTTGATTGATTTTTCCTAAGGCCTTTTCAATGACCTCTTGAATGCCTTGTGCATTGATTTGTTTCTGCCAACCGGCATAATTCCATCCATCATACGCAACAAGCACTTTATATCTCATAGAATTGCTACTCCGATACAAGCAAATAAGACAAGAGCACTTAAAATCATTCCAATAAAATCTAAGGATGTCATTTTCAAAACCTTGTATCTTGTTCTTGCTTTATTTGGATCATAGCCTCTGGCTTCCATGGCATTCGCTAATTGATCCGCACGATCAAAAGCGGATACAAACAAAGGAACAATTAAGGAAAGAATTGCCATGACCTTTTCCTTTAAGGTTCCATTTTCTAAATCAACACCACGACTGGCTTGCGCATTCATAATTCTTTGCGTTTCTTCAATCAACGTAGGGATAAAACGTAAGGCAATACTAATCATCATCGCAATAATATGGGCAGGTAAACCAACCTTTTCAAAAGGCTTTAATAATTTTTCAATTCCTAGGGTTAAATCCAAAGGCTTGGTTGTTGCAGTTAAAACCGTTGTGATGACAATCATCATCATTAAACGAACAACGATATATAAAGTTTGATGAATAGCTCCAGAATAAATAGTAATAGGGCCCAAATGATATGGCGTGCCTGTTCTTAGGGCAAAACAGTTAATTACAAAAAGAAAGACCATCATCCATATCATTGGTTTCATTGCGCGAAAAGCATAGGAAACCGATAGCTTAGAGGCCAATAAACAAGCAACGACAAAGCATGCAATAATGACATATCCTAAAACACCAGCTGGCACAAAGATTGCGATCATCAATAAAAGCATAATTAATATTTTGGAGCGTGGATCCATTTTATGAACCATGGAATCCAGTGGCATGTATTGACCAAGTGCAATATTATTCATTCGTTTTCACCTGCCTTGCTACTTCAGAAGCGAGCTTTTCCATGGTTAAAACAGAATCCGGAATCACAAAACCTTTTTCTCTTAATTTCATTTTTAAGCGAATTAAGGCAGGTGGATTAATCCCAATATTCAACATCCATTCTGGATGTTCAAAGAAGGTTTTAACATCCGATTCATGCTTTACCTTTCCATGATCTAATACAATCACATGATCACAATAATTCATAACATGATCCATATCATGCGTTACCAATAGAACGGTTTTATTCATCTCTCGATTAAGCTTCATAAATAAGGTCATCATTTCAGTCGCCCCTTGTGGATCTAAACCAGCTGTTGGTTCATCAAGAACTAAAACTTCTGGATTTAAAATTAGAATTCCAGCAATCGCAACTCTTCTTTTTTGTCCCCCACTTAATTCAAAAGGTGAACGATTTAAATACGATTCATCTAGACCTACCAAAGGTAAGATTTGACGAACCAAGTCATTTGCTTCTTCTTCACTAGCTCCAAAATTTTTTGGACCAAAGGCAATATCCTTTTCAATGGTTTCTTCAAATAATTGATATTCTGGAAATTGAAAAACCAAACCGACCTTTTTTCTTAATTCCTTAATATCTTTAATCTTCAATAAGGGTTGAATATGATAACCACAAATATCTAAAAACCCAGCTGTAGGAATAAGTAGACCATTTAAATGTTGAACAAGGGTAGATTTTCCTGAACCTGTTTGTCCAATAATAGCAGTAACTTTTTTTGATGGAATGGATAAATCAATACCTTTTAAAGCTGCATGCTCAAATGGACTCCCTTGATTATAGGTATGCTCTAACGCTTCAATTTCAATTGACATAAATCATCCACCACCTCATCTAATGTCAAACAGCTTGAATTATTGATTCCAAGTGTTTGTAGCTTTTCACTAAATTTTAATGCAAAGGGAACATCCAAATGCATTTTTTCTAATAGATCTTTTTTTGAAAAGATTTCCTTTGGGCATCCTTCCATTTCAACCTTACCTTCATTCATCACAATGACATGCTCAGATTGTGCAACCTCTTCCATATCATGTGTAATGGACAAAATAGTAATTTCCTTTTCTTCATGTAGTCTTTTAATTTGTTCGTTAATGCTTGCCTTTCCTTGAGGATCTAACATACTGGTCGATTCATCAAAAATGATAATATCCGGTGCCATCGCTAAAATACCAGCAATCGCAACACGTTGTTTTTGCCCACCGGATAAATGCGTTGGTTCAGCATCTAAAAAATCCGACATACCAACATTCGCTGCTGATTGTTCAATCAAAGCTTGCATATCTTCTTGTGGCACACAATGATTTTCTAGACCAAAGGCAATATCATCCGCAACCGTTGATCCAATAAATTGATTGTCTGGATTTTGAAAAACAATTCCAACATGACTTCTTAGTTCATAGACTGTTTCTGGACTTAAGCTTTGACCTAAGATTGATATATCTCCAGACTTGGCTTTTAAAAGGCCAATCAAAAGCTTCGCAATGGTACTTTTCCCTGAACCATTATGTCCGATAATTGTTGTATAGCTTCCTTTTGGAATTTGAAAGGAAACATCTTGTATCGTCTGTGTATCTTCAGTATAAGAAAACGATAAATTCTTCGCTTCAATCGCAAAATTCATAAAAGCATCTCCTTTTTATAAAATGCGTTTTAATTATACAAACAAAAAAAGGATAAAACAATGTTTATCCTTCATGTCGTCCGGTAAATAAAGCGGAAGTTTGAGCACAAATTTCACTCAATTGAACTAATAATAGATCTAAATCATCTGCATCAAAGTTTCCTTTGTATTCAACCTCAACTTGTGATTTTTCTGCATCATAGCTTGATGTCATATCTAAAGCTGAAACCTCTTCTTGAAATTTCTTTACGCTTTCTTCATCCGCAAGATAAAAATCAAAATATTCTGGTTTTGGATTATGATTCAATAAAGATTGAATTGCTTCCTTCAAATTTTCTGAATCCTTTGGTACATCATAAACAATCGGATCCTCCTGTGAAGGAATCAAAAATTCATCCAATTCTTCTTTTTTCTTTTTATCGTTTGCTACTTTACCTGCAATTGCAGCGCCTGCAGTTCCAACTGCGAGTAATCCTATAAGCCCTTTTAACAAATTCATCGCGCTTGTCTCCTTCTTGTAACAGCTATGCCATCTCCAATGGAATAGAATTCCGTTTCATAATCAACCAACGCATTTAAAAATTCCTTATAACGTCGAATTTTCTTGACCAGAGCCTTTGTATTCCGATTATTTGTACGTTCTGGATGCGCAACTAAACCATGGAAATCCATATTATCTGAAACAATTATACCATTCTTTGACAAAAGTGGTGAATACTTTGCAAAGAAACGCGTATATTGCGCTTTGGCTGCATCGATAAAAATACAATCAAAGCTTTCCTTTTTCGATAGATTGACCTCTAAGGCATCTCCTTCAATTAATTGAATATTAGAAATCCCTTCAAAATTTTTCTTTGCTTGTTCAATCATTTGAGGATCTCGTTCAATGGTAACAATACGAATGCCATCAAATTTTGAATTAACCATCAAGCTTGTTCGACCTATAGCCGTACCAATTTCTAAAAAAGAACTACAATGATTCTTTTTCATTTGTTCTAAAAGGAAATCCAAGCCATCATCCATCATAATCGGAACATGATTTTCATGAGCAAATTCGACCAAATTATTCATTTCTTTCATAATCTCACCTATAAAAAAGTGAAGTAGATAAATCTACTTCACGAATTCAACAATAGCCATTGGAGCTGCATCTCCACGACGAAT
>CAVKAP010000072.1:0-18164 GCA_963654445.1 Segatella copri | reverse complement strand
AAGCTTCATATTCTTATACGGTTTTTTGAATGAAAAAATACAATTAAATGTAGAAATTTAAGCTAAAACTTTATTGAAGAATATTTTAGGTATTCGGAGTTATTTCTATTGAATAAAAAAGGATGTCTAATGTGACAAAATGGTCGTATAGACATCTTTATTGTATAAAATCGAATATCTTGTAATCAGAATCGATAAATTAAGATATGTTATGAAAGTAGCTTTGTTGCCAAAGGGCATTTTTTGCGAATCTGAGCATATTTATAGGGCATTAAAGTGAGATTTGAAAGATATGTACGGCAATATTAAAGTAAACTAAAATCGAACAGGTATCGACAATTGTTGTGATGAGTGGACTTGCCATAATGGCAGGATCTAGGCCAACCTTATTGGCAATTAATGGAAGCATGCAGCCAATTAATTTCGAAAGAATGACAACCACAATCAATGAAAGGGCAATGACTAAGGCAATGGAAGCATTCTGGTATTGAATATAAATACGAAGACCATTGGCCAATGCTAAAATCAAACCGACAATTAATGAAATGCGAAATTCTTTAAATACCACTTTAAAAAATTGTTTAAATTGAATATCACCTAAGGCTAAGCCACGAATAATTAGGGTGGAGCTTTGAGAGCCACAATTTCCTCCGGTATCCATTAACATAGGGATAAAGGATACCAATAAAGGAACAGCTTGGAAGGCATTTTCATAACGCGTAATGATACTTCCTGTTATTGTAGCTGAAAACATTAAAATTAATAGCCAAAGAATCCGATGCTTTGCGTGTTGCCAAACACTGGTTTCAAAATAAGATTCTTCACTTGGTTCCATGGCTGCCATTTTAGAGATATCTTCATTGGTTTCATCAATCATGACATCCATTACATCATCAAAGGTGACAATTCCAATCATACAATCTTCACAATCTAAAACTGGCATCGCAATCAAATCGTATTTTCGAAATAGCTTTGCGACCTCTTCTTGGTCGGTATCCGTATGCACATAAATCAAATTTCGATTCATTAGCTTTTCAATTACCATATTGTGATCATGCGTAATCAAGCTTTTTGCAGAGATAATACCAATAAGTTTTTTATTTTCTGTAATGTAACAGGTATAAATGGTTTCCTTATGGATTCCGGTTTCTTTAATATGCCCAAGTGCTTCTTGCACCGTCATTTCTTTATTTAAAGAAACATATTCTGTTGTCATAATGGAACCAGCACTATCTTCTGGATAGTTCAATAGCTGATTTACAAGTATTCTTTGTTCTGGACTGATATTCTTTAAAACACGAGAAACCAAATTAGCAGGTAAATCTTCTAAGAAATCCACCGTATCATCCATATACAATTCTTTTAATAAATCTTTTAATTCCTTTTCACTAAAAATTTCGACTAAGCTAGCTTGTGTACTACTGTTCATACACGCAAAGACATTGGAAGCTTTGTTTTTTGAAATTAAGCGAAAAGCTAAAGCACAATTTTTTTGATCAAGTGATTCGAGAAGGGAAGCTACATCTATATCGTTCATTTTTTGAAGAGAAGCTTTGACCTTCTTGTAGTCTTTGTTTTCTAAAGATTGAATAAAAAGTTCTTTGTTCATCATTTTTCTTTTCCTCTACTTTCTGTATTCGCTCATGGTCATTGTCTTGTCTCGAACTCATAGATTGTCACCTCCTTTATAAAAGAAAAAACGCCATTGCTCGAACAATGACGTTATAAAAACAGAGTACACCGTTCAAGCTTTAGTATCATAGGGCATTGAACTGCGTTAAATAAAGCCTTCACGACTCCATCTGTTGACCAACGAGTTGTGTCTCCACAACTTTGCGGCAGCAATCTTAGGAAAATCCGATCCCTATGGTAACCTCACCTACCGTATTTCTTCTTCTCGAGAATATTAGATGATTTCATCATGAAAGTCAACCACAAATTAAAGGTCCTTACAAACTGTTTCTTTACACATTCTGCAAGGACCTTTAAGAAATAAATCTATTCATGATTACTCCCATCTATCTTTTTTCTCCTTTCCATCCATAAATTAATTTTTATGGATCATTCTATTTGTACATTGGTATGTACCTCTCTTTTTTCTACTTTTAGTATAGTCCATAGGATAAGAAAAAAAAGAGATTCGTCTTACTTTGTCCATATTCTGGAAAACTTGGAAGGGCTAACATAGATTCTCTTATTTACAGAGTCATAATCTAGTGATAAAGTGTACTCGTACATAAAAAGCAGAGTAGAATTCAATGCGTGAAGTGCTTCTTGGACAGGGAGTTGACAAGAGGACGAAAAGGGAAACCTTGCGGTATTGATTTCGCATCCCGCTGCTACATATCCTGGTTCAATCCTTCTTATGTAGTCTTCGGAAGCTGCAAAGGAGGTTTTTTTATATGTCAAAATTAAAAAATGTACGTGTTTTAACGATTGCGTCAATGCTTGTAGCTATTTCTATTTTATTGGGCTTTTTTAAGATTCCAATCACCAACAACATTCAAATTCAATTTTCATTTTTGGCGATTGCACTTTCAGCTGCCTTATTTGGTCCAGGCATAGGCGCTGTTGTAGGTATGTTATCAGATATTGGAGCCTTTATTGTTAATCCAACAGGACCTTATTTTATTGGTTTTACAATTAGTGCTACATTAGCTGGTGTTTTATTTGGCTTGGTTTTTTATCAAAAGGAATGGAGCTTTAAACGCATTGTATGTGGACAGATTCTTTATAATTTGATCATTGGACTTGTGATCAATTCGATTAATTTATATTTCTTATATGGAAATGGCTTTCTTTATTTAGTTGCAATCCGATTCACAAAGGAAATGGTCATGATTCCAATTGATGCTATTTTATTGTTAGTGGTTTTAAAAGCTTGTGACAAAACAAGTATGAAAAGAAGTGTAATTGCACATGAATAAGGATGACATTCTTCAATACTATCAAAGCTTTCCTGTATTTAATCCAAAGGATGTTCTCTCTGGTAAAAGCAAGATGGCTTTAGATGGTATGAAAGAAGTTCTTTCCACTTTGGGACAGCCTCAAAATCATTGTCGAATCATACATGTGGCTGGAACCAATGGAAAGGGATCTACGGTAGCTTTTCTTCATCAAATACTTGAAGCAAATGGCTATAAAATGGGTGTTTTTACTTCACCTGAAATTGATCATTTTACTGAACAAATTCAAATCAATCATCAAGATATCTCATTAAAAGACTTGGCTATTTATACAGAGAAGGTTGATGAAGCCATGAAAGAAAGTCATTGTTCGCTTACTTATTTTGAAACATTGGTTTGTGTAGCTTATCTTTATTTTTATGCCAAGAATTGTGATTTTGTATTGATGGAAGTTGGCTTAGGTGGACAAGATGATGCGACTAACGTCATGAAAGAAAGCTTTGTGTCTGTGATTACTTCTATAAGCTACGATCATACCGAATTATTAGGTCATACCTTATCTGAAATCGCCCAGAAAAAAGCCGGTATCATTAAGGAAAAGGGAAGTGTTGTAAGCTCTATTCAAAAAGATGAAGTAGAAGCTGTACTTAAAAGCGCTTGTGAGAAAAAAGAAGCTTCCTTTCAGAGAGTTGAGAATGTGAAAGGAATTAATCGTAGTATTTCTAGCCAAAGCTTTGTATACAAGAATGAATCCTATACAATTTCCTTGCTTGGAAGCTATCAAATTCAAAATGCGGCATTAGCTTTAGAGGTTTGTGATTTTCTGAAAGAAAAAGGAATACAATTGGATCAAGAAAAGATCAAGGAAGCGCTTGTACAAACCAAATGGCCCTATCGCTTTGAGATTGTTTCAAAAAAGCCTCTCATTCTTTTCGATGGAAGTCATAATATGGAGGGAATTCAGAGTCTCAGAAAAAGCTTAGAAAACTATTTTCCAAATCAAAAATTCACCTTTGTGGTAGGAATGCTAGCGGATAAAGACTATGAAAAAATGTTAGCTGAAATGATTCCTTTGGCTAAAGAGTTTCTTTGTATAGCAATTGATAATCCAAGAGCTTTAAGTGCACAGGATTTGAAGGAAACGATTGTCAAAATGAATGGAAAAGCAGAAGCTTGTTCTTTAGAGCAAGCCATTAAGAAAAGTCTTGAAAATGAATTTGTTTGTATCTTTGGCTCTTTTTATTATCTAGGTCAAGCTAGACAAATCTTAGAAAAGAAATTAAATTGAGAATCAGTACGCCTGGTTCTTTTTTATTTTTCTTCCTTTTGAGAAGTAAGAATAGAATGGTAAAATAAAGGAAAGATGAGGAGTTTTGGGTATGAAAAAAAGTGATTTAAAACAATGGGAACAATTGTATAATCTGATCTTACAAATCTATGATTTAGCACCTTGGAATGTATTTGGAGATATAGCTATTCTTTCGATAAAAACAGATGATCAATCGGAAGAAAAGTATCTTTCTTTTATGGGGAATCATTGTGAAGAAAAGGGGATTTCTGTTTATTCTGGATTGGATGGATATAGTGATCATTGTCAAATGTATAATGAAAATCTAAAGGTATCAACGGAGTTTTTGCTTTCCGATCAGAATTGTTTAATGGCCTATTGGACCGAAGAAAAGGATATTGATCAAGATACACAAGAAATTATGAAAGCGTTAGGCATTGATGATTCTATTGAAAAAAATTGTGTGTATTTTCGATCCTTTGAAAAACGCTTCTTTCCAATCAATTTAAATATGGATGAGGTTAATGAATTGATTCCGGTGTATGAAGGCTTACTGAAAACTCTACAAATCATTATCGAAGAGAATATCACATGGGAAGAGGATGAAATGTTATGTGCAAGTAAGGATGGAGAAGATTGGATGATTTATTCAAGTCCTTATCCGACTGAGGATTATTGGCGCTATCCTATTTTACGTTTCGAGCAACCAGTGATTGATCAATTAAAGCAGCTTCCGAAAAATGATCTTGAATTAGCAGTTGATTTAAATTATCTATTCGTACCAATTTTTGATGAGGAATATGAGAAGCCTTTAAATCCGCTTGCTTTTCTTTTCTATGATTTAAAAACGGATCAGGTTATCGGTTTTGATTTGATTCGACCGGATGAAGATGCGGCAGATATTATGATGGATGTCTTTTTAGAATTCATTCAGGAAGAAGGATGCCCAAATCGAATTTATGCCAGAAATCCCTATGTCATGCATTGGTTTTCTGAACTATGTGATGAATTGGGAATTGAATTAGTTATAGATGAGATTGAAGAAGTGGATGAGCTTTATGAAGGCTTACAGGAATTAGCCTTTGCGGATCCATCGGATTTCAATAGTTAAGAAGTGTGAAAATTGCACTTCTTTTTTTATTCTCCTTTTGGTATCATTCTTAAGAATGAGAAGGATTATGATATGAAGAAATTTTTAAAACGAAAAAATATTGAGATCTCTTTGCAAAGATATGGGATTGATGCCTTAGGTGCCATGGCACAGGGTCTTTTTTGTTCTTTGTTGATGGGGACGATTTTAAATACCTTGGGTACTCAATTACATATTGCTGCCCTAACAGCTGAAATCGCCAATATTAATGGAACGGCCTATACGGTTGGAGGACTAGCGAGCGCGATGAGTGGACCAGCAATGGCAGTAGCGATTGCCTATGCCTTACAATGTCCACCCTTGGTTCTTTTCTCTATGGTTAGTGTAGGCTTTGCTTCAAATGCCTTAGGTGGAGCAGGAGGCCCTTTAGCGGTTTATTTTATTTCAGTTTTAGCTAGTGAGTGTGGGAAGGCCATTTCCAAAGAAACAAAAATTGATATTTTAATTACACCATTTGTTACGATTTGTGTAGGAATTGCTCTATCTTATTTGATTGCACCTGCCTTAGGTTCTATGGCGATGAAGGTCGGTGAATTAATTATGATGGCAACCAATTTGCAACCTTTCTTAATGGGAATTGTCGTGTCTGTATTAATGGGGATTGCATTAACCTTACCAATTTCATCGGCTGCAATTTGTGCTGCTTTTGGTTTAGTTGGATTAGCGGGTGGAGCGGCTGTAGCAGGCTGCTGTGCCCAAATGGTTGGTTTTGCAGTCATGTCCTTTAAGGAGAATGGATTGGGAGGACTTGTATCCCAAGGTATTGGTACTTCAATGCTTCAAATGCCGAATATTATTAAAAATCCAAAAATATGGATTGCACCTATTTTAACTTCAGCCATTACTGGTCCAATCGCAACCTGCATCTTTCATTTAGAAATGAATGGAACGGCGGTTTCAAGTGGAATGGGAACCTGTGGTTTTGTTGGTCAAATTGGTGTGTATACAGGTTGGCTAAATGATATTGCCAATGGAAGCAAGGAAATGATTACTTCAATGGATTGGATCGGACTATTCAGTATTTCTTTTATTTTACCAGCTCTATTATGTCCATTATTCTATTATGGATGTAAAAAAATTGGTTGGGTAAAAGATGGTGATTGTCGATTATAGAACCATATAGATGTTAGGGCTTATGTCATGTAAGTCCTTTTTCTTTAACTCGTTTTTAAAATGATTGAAAAAATGTATAGATTTTATACACTAAATGTACTAAAATAAGCACTATAACATTGTGCAGGAGCACAAGGATAGGAGAAATATTATGATAGACAAAATTTCAGGACACACAGGATTATTAGCACTTATTGGTTCACCCGTTGGACACTCTGGGTCACCAGCTATGTATAACTATAGTTTTGAGAAGTTGGGCTTGGATTATGTCTATGTTGCTTTTGATGTGAAAGAAGATAAGGTTCCCGATGCTTTAAATGCAATCCGAACCTTCAATATGCGTGGTTGTAACGTAACGATGCCAGATAAGATTGCTGCTTTTAATGGAATGGATGAATTATCACCAGCTGCGAAGCTAGTCGGAGCTGTTAATACAATTGTCAATGAAGATGGAAAGCTTGTTGGCCATATTACCGATGGAGAAGGCTTTAATAATAACCTGAGAGCACATGGTGTAGAAATCAAGGATCAGAAGATTACAATTGTTGGCGGTGGTGGAGCTGCTACAGCGATTCAAGTTCAATGCGCTTTAGATGGAGCAAAAGAAATCTCAATCTTTAATATCAAGGATGCTTTCTTCTCACGTATCGAACAAACAGCGAAAAAAATTGAAGAGGCGGTTCCAACATGTAAAGTGAATGTTTATGATTTAGCCGATGAAGAAAAATTAAAAGAAGAAATCAAATCCTCCAATATTTTTGTCAATGCGACAATTGTAGGAATGAAACCATTAGATGATCAATCCGTTGTAAAGGATCCATCTTGCTTCCATAAGGATTTAGTTGTTGCCGATACCGTCTACAATCCATTAGAAACAAAGCTTTTAAAGGAAGCGAAGTCTTGTGGTTGTAAAACTGTAGGTGGACAAGGTATGTTATTATGGCAAGGTGTTGCGGCTTTTAAACTCTATACTGGTTTAGATATGCCAGTAGATGAAGTAAAGGAAAAGTTCTTTGCGGAATAGAGAATTCTATGGATTATAAAAGATTTGATCAAAGTATTATCCTTCGCCTAGATCCAGGTGAAGAGATTCTAGATAAAATAAAGGAATTGTCTTTAAAGGAAGATATTAAGCTTGCGAGTGTTCAAGGAATTGGAGCTTTAAGTTCATTTACTGTCGGACTATTTAAAGTAGACGAGAAAAAGTTTGTTCCGAATTCCTTTCAAGGAAACTATGAAATGGTTTCTTTAATGGGAACAATAAATACGATGAATGATTCCTTCTATTCACATTTGCATATGAGTGCAGCCGATGAAAAAGGACAAATGTTTGGTGGTCATTTATCGCATGCTGTGATTAGTGCGACTGCTGAAATCATTATTACTGAAATCGATGGACGGGTAGATCGTAGCTATGATGATATGACTGGTCTTAATATTTTTGATTTTACAAAATGATAGTTTTCGAGGGTACAGATTGTATCCTCTTTTTTGTAGATAATACAAGCCATGTTATGTATTCAGTGATATAGTTGATTAAAGGATGAAATGGAGGATGAATCATGATTTTATGCTTTTCTGGAACAGGGAATAGTCGTTATATTGCAAAACGAATGGCAGATGCATTACAGGATGAAATCATTGACTTGAATACAAAAATTAAGGTAAATGATACTTCGCCAATACAAACGGGAGATTATCTCATAGTCGTTACACCAACCTATGCCTGGCGCATTCCTAAAATTGTAAAGGATTGGCTTTTAAAAACCGATTTACCTTCGGCAAAAAAGATTTGTTTTGTGATGGATTGTGGTGCTGAAATTGGCAATGCCACAAAATATAATGAACTTCTTGCGAAAGAAAAGAACTTAGAATATATGGGTACCATGCAGATTATCATGCCTGAAAATTATATTGCGATGTTTAATGCACCAAATATCAATCAAGCAAAAGCAATTGTGAAGGAGGCACAGCCTGCTATTGAGAAGGCAATTGCTTGTATAAAAAAGGATTCCTCTTTTCCAATGCCACGGCATAATCTTTATGATCGCATTATGAGTGGACCAATTAATTCTATTTTTTATCGCTTCATTGTTAAAGCCAATGCATTTCAAGTTGATTCGAGCTGTATTGGATGTGGGCTATGTGTTCAAAAATGTCCAATGAATAACATCAAGCTGAAAGATAAAAAACCAATATGGGATAAGCAATGTACCCATTGTATGGCTTGTATTTCTTATTGTCCTACAAAATCAATTGAATATGGGAAAAAGAGTGTTGGAAAGCTACGCTATCATTTTGAAGAATTAAATTAGTATCTATTAGGATGTCTTTATTGAAGACATCTTTTTTGTATATCAAAAGAAAAGAGAACCTTGCGGTTCTCTTTAAAAGGAGGAATTGTAATTTTACATAAAGTCGTGTCTTTTTAAGACTTCAATGATGTTACGACCTTCTGTTGTACCTTCGATGATACGACGAGCACGTTTACTATCACCAATATTGTAAACTTCAACATTAGTATCAGCGAATGCATCTTCTAAATCTTTAAGAACTGGTGTATTTGCACGCATTCCTAAACAGATGAATCCATAATCGAAATCAACGTTTTCGATTTCACCTTCAGGGTTCTTAACGATGAATTTGTCATCACATACTTCTTGTAAAGCTGTTTTTGTCATTTGACGAACATTGTATTTCTTCATCTTAGCAGCTGTATCACATTTTGTGATTGGATCTAAACCATTTCCGATAATTGGAAGCATTTCGATCATTGTGACAGCAGCACCTTTTTCTGTAAAGTATTCCATTACATCAAGACCTACGGCTCCACCACCGACAACAGCAACCTTTTGTCCATCCATTTTTTCAGGATATTCATTCATTCTTTCAATCATCTTAAGAACAGTAGCAACATGTGTACCTTCTTTGTCTACTAAATCATGTAAACCTTTAATTGGAGGTAAGGTTGGATTTGATCCAGTTGCATTTACGATGATATCTGGATTTAAGCTTTTAACTAATTCAACTGTAGCTTCAGTATTTTTGAAGATAAATAAGTTATGTAATTTAGAAGCACGGTGTTCTAAGTATTTAGGGAAGTCCTTCATACGGTTTTTATCTGGAATGTTTGAGATAATTGCAGCTAAACCACCTAATTGATTTGTTTTTTCAATTAAGAAGGTTGTACATCCAACTTCAGCAGCTGTACATGCAGCTTCTAAACCAGCAGTACCACCACCAACAACAACAACGTTGCAAGGTTTTGTTACTTTATGTTTGTAGTAATCATCCCCTGAGTTAACAGCTGGGTTAATTGTACAACGGATTGGTTGATTTAAACCGATACGGTGACCAGCACATCCAACGTTACATGAAATACATTTACGTAAATCTTCTTCATGTCCGAATTCTACTTTATTTACCCATTCAGGATCAGCAATTAATCCACGACCCATACCGATTAAATCAGCATCACCTTTCGCTAAAATATCATCAGCAACTTTTGGATCACGAATGTTACCTACGGTAATGGTTGGTTTACCATAAGCTTCTTTTACAGCCTTAGCCATGTAAGAACGCCATCCATCAGGCATATAGTTTGCATCGATTTGATATTGGATTGAACCATTTAAAGCGGCTGAAACATCAAATACGTCTACAAATTCTTGGAAGTATTGTAAGTAATCAATACAATCTTCTAAGGTATTTCCACCTTCAATAAATTCATCAGCACTAATACGTACAAAGATAGGGAAGAAAGGACCAACTTGTTTACGAACTTCTTCTAATACTAAACGAGCAAAACGAGCACGGTTTTCAGCAGAACCACCGAATTCATCTGTACGTTTGTTTGTAAGTGGTGATAAGAATTGGCTTAATAAATATGAGTGACCGGCATGAATTTCAACGGCATCAAATCCACAAATTTGTGCACGTTTAGCAGCTTCACCATATTTTTTAACGATTTCATAAATTTCTTCTTTTTCTAATGGACGAGGAATTTCACCATTTTCTTTTGAAGGAATGTTTGAAGCAGATACAGGTTGTTGTCCAATACGTTTAGACATTGCAGAAGCACCTGCATGGTTGATTTGGATTGCGATACATGCACCATGTTTATGAACACGTTCACATAAGTTGAATAAACGAGGAATGTAGTTATCCTTGTCAATTCTTAATTGGGTTGTACCATTTGATCCTAGAGGATCGTCTACACTTGCGTTTTCTACGATTAATAGACCTACGCCACCTTTTGCACGTTGTTCATAGTAGTTGATGTGCAAGAAACTCATTTCACCGTTTTGTTCACCAAAGTTTGTTCCCATTGGTGTCATTACAATACGGTTTTTCGTTGTCATACGTTGAACGGTAAAAGGTTCAAAAATGTGTGAATATTTACTTTTCATGTTGTTCTCCTTACATACTTGTTAAAAAACTCACTAAGTACACTATAAAGTGTAACCGTTTAAATGTCTAATTGTTATTGCGTTTGTAAATAGTACGTAAAAACTATTGGTTTTGCTATAACAATATATTTAATGTGTAGAAGTGATGATGAATTGAATCAAACGAGTAATCGCTGGAAGCTGATAGACTCCTCTTAAATAGCCCATATAACAATTATGAGAGAAAGCTTCTTTTTCAGATAGCTTTTTAATAACGATATCATCGCGATGAATCTCATGGACATCGGCAACTAAGGCAATGCCAAAATTTTCAGCAACAAAGGAAGCAATCGAAGCCTCGTCTGGAAAGCCATAAGATATTTTGGCTTTCTGTGAATGTTGATTAAAATAATCTCTCGATTCTTTTCCTAGACCGGATGTACGATCATAGGTTAAAACCGGATATTTACAAAAGTCTTCAAAATCAATGGTTTCTTTATTGGCTAAAGGATGACCTTTGGCAACAATAACAACCATTTCTTGTTGGATGACCGATACAAATTCAATATCATCTTCATGTTCTTCATACGAACAAAAAATCAAATCGTATTTTCGCTTTTTTAATCCATCGATTAATTGATCGGTATAGCCTTCAAAAAAGTCAAAGACAACATTTTTGTTTTCATCATGAATCGAAAAATTACGAACCAATTTTGGTAAGAACTCACGAGCTAGAGGTGCTACATAGCCAATATTAATATGACCGCCATCGGTTGCTAGCTCATGCATTTTTCTTTGGGCTTGATTGATATCGTTTAAAATGAGCTCAGCATGCTCTAAAAAAATCTGACCAGCTTTTGTTAGCGTGATATTTCTTCCTCTTTTCTCAAATAAAGAGACACCAAGCTCTTGTTCAAGAGATCGAATTGAACGAGAAAGTGACGGTTCAGAAATATGTAAATGGTCGGCAGCTAAATTAAAATGTTCAAGCTCAGCTGCTTTATAAAAGTATAATAATTGATTTAATGTCATAGGCATCCATCCTTATAAATATATATTAACACAATTAATACATTCAGTGTATCAATAATGTTAAAAACAGGTATTGGATAAAAGAAATGGGGTAGAATATAATGTGCACAGGTTGTTAGTAAATTAACAAGTGAAATTAAAAGGAGAAAAAACATGACAGAAAGACTAACTGGACACACAGAATTAATTGGCTTAATGGCTTATCCAATTCGCCATTCAAGCTCACCTGCAATGCACAATGAAGCATTTGCATACTTAGGATTGGACTATGCTTACTTAGCTTTTGAAGTAGACAACAGCACATTAGAAGATGCTGTAAAAGGTTTACGTGCTTTAAAATTAGTAGGTTCAAACGTTTCTATGCCTAACAAAACTGTTGTTGGACAATACTTAGATGAATTATCACCAGCTGCTAAATTATGTGGAGCTGTTAACACAATCGTAAATGACAACGGAAAATTAATCGGACACATCACAGATGGTATCGGTTATATGCAATCTTTAAAAGATTATGATATCGATGTAATCGGAAAGAAAATGACAATTGCTGGTGCTGGTGGGGCAGCTACTGCAATTGAAATTCAAGCTGCTTTAGACGGTGTAAAAGAAATCTCAATCTTTAACCGTAAAGACCAATTCTGGGCAAATGCAGAAGAAACTGTAAAGAAAATCAATGAAAACACAAACTGTAAAGCACAATTATTTGACTTAGATGACAAAGAAGCTTTACGTCGTGAAATCGAAGATAGCTACTTATTAGCAAATGCTACTGGTATGGGTATGAAACCATTAGAAGGACAAACTTGGTTACCAGATACTTCTTATTTACGTAAAGACTTAATCGTAACAGATACTGTTTATGCACCAGCTAAAACAAAATTCTTAGAAATGGCTGAAGAAGTTGGATGTAAACGTATGAATGGTTTCGGTATGATGTTGTTCCAAGGTGCTGCAGGATTCAAAATGTGGACTGGACAAGATATGCCAATCGAACATATGAAGGAAGTTTTAGGAATTAAATACGAATAGGAAAGAGTGAAGAAGAGGGAAAATAAATTATGAATAAAAAATATTTGCCAAGTGCGCTGATCCTTTACCTAAATTATTTCATTCATGGTGTAGGATGTTCAATCTTAGGACAAGCGGTTATTAAAGATGCTTTAGCTGCAAGCTGGGGTGTAGAAGCAATGACCATTACAGCAATTTCTGCTGCATTAGGTCTAGGTCGTTTAATTGCGTTGCCATTTGCAGGTCCATTATCAGATAAATTAGGACGTCGTATTTCAACTGCCATTGGTTCTGCAAGTTATGCTGTTTATTTAATTGGTTTAGCGTTTGCCTTTAATGCAGGTACAAATGGTGGATATGCCATTGCTTATGTATGTGCAATTATCGGAGGTATTGCGAACTCATTCTTAGATACAGGTATCTATCCTGCGGTTACTGAAATCATCTATGCTGCACCAGGTGTTGCAACTATGGGAATTAAATTCTTTATTGCGATTGCACAAATGTTACTTCCATTCGTTCTTGGTGTAACCGTTGCAACAACTGCTACAGGTTTAACTTCATATAATACATTATTCTGGGGTTGTGGAATTATCTATGCTGTCTTATTTGTATTGGTTATGTTATTCCCATTACCAGATGCAGATGCAAAAGCTGAAGGTAAAAAAGAAGGTTTAATCGATAGCTTAAAGCATACACACTTCTCTTTAGAATCTATCGCAATGATTATCATTGGATTTACATGTACTGGTACATTCCAATTATGGTTAAACTGTGCACAAAACTTCGCAAAAGACGTAGTTGGTTGGGCAGATCCATCCATCATGCAAACCTATTATTCAGCTGGTACATTAATTGCCTTAGTTGTTACTTCAATCTTAACGCGTAAGATCAAAGATGTTCGTTTCATCTTCGTTTACCCAGTCATTTGTTTAGTAACGATGATTGTTGTATTAGTTGGAAAATCACAAGGATTAATGATTGCAGGTGCTTTCTTAATTGGATGGGCAGGAGCTGGAGGTTTACTTCAAATCGCAACTTCTGTATGTAACATGTTATTCCCAAAAATCAAAGGTACCGTTACTGCATTGGTTATGATTGCTTCTTCATTATGTAACTATACAATCTTAACTGCTGCATCAAAAATGGGTCCTAGCCAAGTAATGGTTATGAATATTGTCTTAACTGCTATTGGTGTTGCATTAGGATTATATGTAAATTTACGTTATAGCAAGATGGTTGAACTTTCTCAAGAAAACTAATAAATAGAGGAGAAACAAATGAATACAGTAAAAGTTAAAAACGTTGAAATTGGTGCTGGTTTACCAAAAATTATTGTACCAATCGTTGGACAAACAAAAGAAGAAATCATTGAAGCCGCAAAATCATTTGAAGGTGTTCGTTTAGACATCGTTGAATGGCGTGTCGATTGGTTTGAAGGTGTCTTCGATTTTGCACAAGTGGAAGATTGTGCAAAAGCATTACGTGAAGTTTTAAAAGATACACCAATTCTATTTACTTTCCGTACTTCAAAAGAAGGTGGCGAAAAGGCCATTGAAGCAGCTGATTATGTTGCATTAAATAAAAATATTGCAGCAACTGGATTGGTTGATTTAGTAGATATTGAAGCCTTTACTGGAGATGAATATGTTAAAGATGTCATTGAAGGGGCTCATGCACATGGTGTAAAGGTTGTTGCTTCAAATCATGATTTTGATAAAACACCAAGTCAAGCAGATATCGTTTATCGCTTACGTAAAATGCAAGATTTAGGAGCAGATATTCCTAAGATTGCTGTTATGCCACAAAATAAAGCGGACGTTTTAACTTTACTGTCTGCAACGGAAGAAATGGCTACACAATTTGCAGATCGTCCAATCATTACAATGTCAATGGCTGGAACTGGATTGATTAGTCGTTTATGTGGTGAAGTCTTTGGATCTAGTTGTACATTTGGAGCGGTCGGAAAGGTTTCTGCACCAGGACAAATGAACGCAAAAGACTTAGATACAGTTTTAACACTTCTTCACAATAGTCTTTAAAAAGATGAGCTCGGAGCCTTGTCTCTGAGCTTTTTTTTTGTAAATTTTTGTAAATTAATGAAAAATATTTTTAAGTTTGATAAAATATTCAATAAAAAGGAGAGATTTAATGAAGAAGGTTTTATTATGGTTTGAAGAAAACTTAGAAGAGTTTCTTATGGTTCTCTTTTTAGTTGCGATGGCAGCCATTATGGGAATTCAAGTTTTCTCACGTTATATTTTAAGGATATCATTATCCTGGTCTGAAGAAATAACTCGTTATTTATTTATTTGGTCCGCTTTTTTAAGCGTTAGCTTATGTACAAAAAAATGTATTTCAATTAAAATTGATCAATTTATTAAGGCGTTTTCAAAACGAGGAGAAGCCTTTTGGAAGCTATTAAATCAAACAGTTTCTATCGTCTTTTTCGCCTATTTAATGCCTTATGCCTATAGCTACTTAAAAAATACGATTGCTTCGGGTCAAGTTTCCCCTGCCTGTGGTATACCGATGCAATATATTCAAGCGGCACCCTTGGTTTGTTTTTCATTGACCATTATCCGTTTGATTCAACGATGGATCATTAATTTAAAAATTGTATTAAATAAGGAAGAGCAATTTCCTGAAGAAGGAAGCTTATCCGAGTCAATTATTGAAAGTGTAGAAGGAGGAGAACAATAAGATGTCAGTAGGAGTTGTTTTTCTATTATTTGCGCTTTGTTTATTGATTGCGATTCCAATTTCTATCTCTTTAGGAATTGTGGCAGTTTTACCTGGAGCCTTTGATCCATCCTTTACTGCCAGTGGAAGCTTTGTGATTCGTTCCATGCTTGGAGGAATTGATAGCTTTCCATTGTTAGCCGTTCCAATGTTTGTTTTAGCTGGAATTGTGATGGCCCATGGTCAGATTTCTAAAAAGCTTTTTGATGTTTTTGCTTATTTTTTAGGAAAAAGAACGGCAGGAATTCCATGTGCGGTGATTGTTACTTGTTTATTTTATGGTGCTATTTCTGGATCTGCGCCAGCAACGGTTGCAGCAGTTGGTTCAATGACGATTCCTTTTTTGGAAGAGCTTGGCTATGATAAGCATTTTTCCATTGCGATTGTTGCGGTTGCAGGAGGCTTAGGGGTTATTATTCCACCAAGTATTCCTTTTATCATGTTTGCGATGGCCAGTGGAGAATCTGTCAGTGAATTATTTATTGCCGGAATTGTACCGGGTCTATTTATTGGTTTCTTATTAATGGCCTATGCAATTTTTTATTGTAAAAAACATGGAGAAGATAAAAAACGCATCAATTCAAAGGTCGATGATTTACATCAAAGAGGATTGATGAATGTCTTAAAAGATGGATCACTAGCTTTATTGAGTCCAGTTATTATTTTAGGTTGTATTTATTCAGGGATTGCTAGTCCTACAGAAGCTGCGGTTATTTCCGTTATTTATGCCTTAGTGATTAGTTTGTTTGTGTATCATACCCTTACCTTTAAGGATTTATATCATATTATGGTTGAAGGGGTTCGTACCTATGCACCAATTCTATTTATCCTTGCTGCTTCAACAGCTTTCTCTCGTGTATTAACTTTAATGCAGGTTCCACAAGCCGTTAGTGATTGGATTTTAGGGGCATTCAGTAATAGAATCATCTTATTATTAGTGATTAATGTCTTCCTATTAATTGTGGGAATGGTTATGGATACCACACCAGCAATCTTAATTTTAACGCCAATTCTTTTGCCAATTGTTACAAATATTGGTATGAATCCAATTCATTTTGCGATTATGATGGTTGTTAACTTAGCCATTGGTTTTGTAACCCCACCTGTAGGCGTAAACTTATTTGTGGCAAGCTCTTTAACCAATGTACCAATGATGGATATTGCCAAAAAAGCGATACCAATGATTGTGATGTTCTTAATTGCTTTATTGATTATTACCTTTGTTCCACAAATTAGTTTGTGCTTGATTGGAGGTTAGCTATGAAGAAAATAGGAAATAAGATTACCTCCATTGCGCTTGCTCTTGTCATGAGTGCGAGCTTAAGTGCATGTGGAGCCCAAAAACAAGATGAACAACGTTATGCATGGCCTTTAGGGACATCATCTCCAGAGGATACCGTAACGCAGATTTATGCCGAAAAATTTGCGGATGAGGTTTCAAAGCTCAGCAATGGTAAGATGAAGATTCAAGTCTATCCAAACTCAGTTTTAGGTGGAGACCGTGAGTTATTGGAATCTTGTAAGGATGGTGATATTCCATTTGTGATTCAAAATACCGCCCCTCAGGTTACTTTTATGCCAGATATTGCTGTCTTTGATATGCCAAGAGTCTACAATAAAATTGAAGATGTTCGTAAAGCCGTTGATGATCCGACCTTCTTAAATAAGATTGAAAAGGTCTATGAAGAAGCAGGCTATGATTTATTAGGCTATGCTGATCAAGGCTTCCGTGTCATGTCAACAAATACAAAAGTGAATACGATTGATGATTTTAAAGGACAAAAGATTCGTACGATGGAAAACAGCTATCATATGGCCTTCTGGAAAGCGTTAAATGCCAGTCCAACACCAATGACCTTTAGTGAGGTCTACATTGGTTTACAACAGGGAACCATTGATGCAGAAGAAAATCCATATGAAGTCATTGTTTCAAATAAGCTGTATGAACAACAGGATTATATTATTGAAACCAATCATTTGCCACATTTGATTTCTTTGATTGTCAGTGATGAATTTATGGATTCTTTACCAAAGTCCCAACAAAAAATCATTCGACAAGCGGCACAAACGGCTAAAGAATATGCCCGAACTCAATCGGATCAAAGAATTGCCAGTCGTATTAAAATGATTGAAGAAAGTGGAACCGAAATTGTTCAATTGAATCAAGAAACACAAGATGAGATGGATAAGCGATGTCAGTCTGTTTATGAACAAATTGAACAGGTCGTAGATCCAGAACTTGTACAATCGTATATGAGTGAGAAACAAAATTAATTTGTTTGATTTTATGAATATGATATAATAGCCACAAAATGTGGCTATTTTTTTAAAGGAGGTGTGTTAAGTAATCAAATCCAAGGATAGATATGCTTAAATGTGATAAAATGTGTTTATAAAATAAACATAAAAAATATTATAAATTAAAAAAATTATCGAGTATTCGGTATTTCTGTTCTATAAACAAATTAAACTCCCACTGATAAAAAATATTATATTGATTTTACAGATTATAAAGGGGGCGAAGAAATTGCTGAAGA
>CAVKAP010000071.1:11773-22083 GCA_963654445.1 Segatella copri | reverse complement strand
TGTACCTTTGGTCTTGTCTTATTCATGACCTTTTTAGCAAAATCAAATAAATTAAAGGCTTTAGGAAAAGCAACCATTATTCCATCAATCTTTAATATCAATGAACCACTTGTTTTTGGATCCATTGTCTTTAATCCGATTTTAATGATTCCAATGTGGATTAATGGACTTGTTTCAGTATTAGTGGCTTGGTTATTAACTGTTGTGATTCCATTAGGAAAGATTCCGGATATTCTTTATCAATTATGGTATGTACCATATCCAATTTCTACGTGGTTAGCATCAAGTGGAAATCTATTATCAGTTGTCGTTATGTTAATAATATTTGTAGTGACAAGTATCATTTGGTATCCATTCTTTAAAATTTATGATAAACAATGTTTAAAGGAAGAAACGGAAGAATAAATGGGGATTGCGAAAAGATATTTCAACAGTATTGTTAAAGTCTTTTGTGCAACCTGTATTATGGGATTTGGAATTGCCTTGTTCATTGCATGTGAATTAGGCTCTGATCCTGTTACCGTCTTTTTAGATGGTTTTCATCGAAAAACTGGAATTGCGGTTTCCGTAACCGATGAAGTATTAAACTTAATTATTTTAACTTTAGCCTTATTATGTAACCGAAAAAAAGCAGGAATCTGTACCATTGTATGTGTTTTAATTTCAGGGTTTTGTGTTCAAATCCCAACAACGTTGATTGAACCCTTGCATCTAGCCAATCGATCCATTCTTGTTCGTTTGATTGGATTAGGTATTGGACAGGTCTGTTTGGCCATAGCTTATGCTTGGACACAAACCTTTAATGATGGCATCAACGCTTTAGATTGTGTCTTCTTTAAAGTGATTAAAAAAACACAGGTGCAGTATCATACTATACGAATTCTTTATGATGGAACATTTATCACAATTGGCTTTTTACTCGGTGGAATTGTTGGTGTGGGGACGATTATATCGCTGGCAACAACCGGAATACTTGTTGAAATATTAAAAAATCGAATGGATACAATCATAAAATGGAAGGAAAATTATTCAGAAGGGAAGGTAAAAAAACATGGATGAAAAAATAGTACAAAATGCGATGTCAATTATTTTAAATGCAGGTGATGCAAGAGTTGCTTGTAAGGAAGCATTAGATGCAATTGCAGCCTTTGATTTAGAGACGGCAGAAGAAAAAATGAAGGATGCACAAAAGAAAATTACGGCAGCGCATAAGGTGCAAACCGATGCCATTCAAGGGGAAACACGTGGCGAAAAGAGTGAATATTCTTTATTGTTTGCTCATGCGCAAGATACATTGATGACGGTCTATAGTGAAATCAATATTGCCAAACAAATGATTAAAATCTTTGAATCGTATGAAAAACGAATTTCAAATTTAGAGAACAAATAAGGATTTCAGGAATGAGATCCTTTCAAAATACCAATTTTAAGGTAAATGGAGGCGAAAATGAACAAAATCACAAAAAAATTCCCAGAAGGCTTCTTATGGGGCGGAGCATTTGCCGCAAATCAATTTGAAGGTGCTTGGGATGAAGATGGCAAGGGAATGAGTATTGCCGATATTCATATTTATAATACAAAAATCGATCGTTTAAAAAGTGAAACGAAAAACTATGAATTCACCAAAGATGAAATCGAATTTCGAATGAAGGACCATGAAAAATATTATTATCCAAAACGAAGTGGAATTGATTTTTATCATACCTATAAAGAGGATTTAGCACTTTTAAAGGAAATGGGCTTAAATACCCTTCGTACATCGATTAACTGGACACGTATTTTTCCTACAGGTGAAGAAAAGAAACCGAATGAAAAGGGATTACAATTCTATGACGATTTATTTGATGAAATGATTAGAGATGGTATGGTTCCTATGGTAACGATTTCGCATTATGAAATGCCAGTCAATCTCTCCTTAAAATATGGAGGCTGGTACAGTGAAAAGACCCTAAAAGCTTTTGAACACTTTATTGATGTCATCATGGAACGTTATAAAGATAAAGTGAAATATTGGATTACCTTTAATCAAATTAACTCGTTATTTGGAGAAGGTTATAACAGCTTATCCATTCCATATGATTGGACCGATGATTTTATTTCAGCTGGTTTCCAGGCGCTTCATTATCAATTTGTGGCCAGTGCCTATGCCAAAAAGAAAATGGATGAAATGAATACTGGAATGAAAATGGGATGTATGGTATGTAATGGCGTTTCTTATGCTGAAAATTGTGATCCAAAAGAAGTGATGGCTTCGTATAAAAACAATCAAATTCAATATATGTTTTTAGATGTCTTATGTCGTGGAAAATATCCTCGTTCTCTACAAAGATATATGGATGAAAACAAAATTCAACCTTTCCATGCAACAGAGGAAGAATTGAAATTACTCGAAGATTACCCATGTGATTTCTTAACCTTTTCTTATTATGGAACGGGTGTATGTTCAAGCGATTTAAAGCCTGGACAAAGAAAACAAAATCCATATGTGAAGGCCAATGCATGGGGATGGATCAATGATCCAATTGGATTGCGTTATGTCTTAAATGAATATTATGATCGTTATCAGCTTCCAATCATGATTACGGAATTAGGCTCTGGATTTGATGAAAAGCCAGATGCCGAAGGCAAGATTCATGATGATTATCGTATTGAATATCACAGAGAACATATCGAACAAATGAAGGAAGCTATTTATGATGGGGTTGAGCTTTTAGGCTATTATCCTTGGGCACCAATTGATATTGTCAGCTGTACATCCAGTGAAATGTCAAAGCGTTATGGCTTTATCTATGTCGATTATGATGATTTCGGAAAAGGAACAGGAAAACGGATCAAAAAGGATAGCTTTGATTGGTATAAGCATGTCATTGAAAGCAATGGAGAAGACCTATAAAAAGAAGGGCAGTTAAAGTCAAAAGACTTTAACTGTTTTTTTCAGCACCCTTGGATTTTTTGATGAAAAAGCGATCTGCTAAATATAAATAGACGGGTAAGACAAAGAAAACGGCAAGCATTGAACAGAGCTAATAATCAAGTAAACGATATAAAATATCGATTGATGAATAAGAAAAGGAGTAATATAAAAAGGAAGTGGAGGACTTCCTTTATAAATTTCTGGCTAGAAATTTATAAATAAGCATCACGAATGTCGGATTAAACAATAAGATATAAGAAAAGAGGTGATGGATATGGCTCTAACAATCGAAAATGCACAAAGTATCGTGCGAGATTATTATGATTTAAAGAATCCAAGTGAAGAAGAGGATTTTCTTTTTGTGGAGGCTTTGGAATATTTGATTTACGAAACCAATCAATCACGATATATGATGGAATTAGGTGGTTGGTATTATGGACGCAAACAATTTGATTTAGCCGAGGAATACTATCTAAGAGCAGCTGAATTAAAGGATATCGATGCCTATCAATGTTTGGGCTATATCTATTATTATGGCCGTGTAGAAAAGCCAGATTATAAAAAGGCTTATACCTACTACAAATTAGCTAGTGATGCAGGCAATCTTATCGCAACCTATAAGCTGGCCGATATGGTTCGCAATGGCTATTATGTTCAAAAGGATTACAATCAATATGCTTCCATCATAAAATCCCTTTATCCAAAAATTAAGGATGCGACCAATGTTTTTGCACCCTTACCGGAAATCTATAGTCGCCTTGCACGAATCTATAAAAAGGAAGGGAAGATGGATGAAGCTGTTGAACTCCTTTTCTACGCAAAGGATTTTCAAGCACAACGATTGATTTATAACGGTTTCTTTGGTGATTTAAGCATTATGAAATCGATTGTTCTAGATTTGTATCAATTGATTGAATTTGATTTTAACCATGTCGATTTGTTTGATTTGTATTATCTTTTACAATCACCGACAACCCTTGTTCTTTGTATCAATCAAGAAGAGCATCTTGTTGAATCAAAAGTAGAAAATCAAATGGTCTATATCACAATGGATGGCAAAAATTATGAAAATGTGGATGAATTCTTCTCTCATGCCAAAATTCAGAATGAACGATTATCTGCGCAATATTTCAATACCGATTATGTGGAGGTTCAAGCATGGACATCATTAAATCCGAACAGCTAACAATACTAGAAAGATTTCAGCAACGTGTCTTATTACGAGATAAGCTGAAAAAAGAAGCTATCAGCATTCAAGCACAATATAATCAGACCTTTGGTGATTTAATTTTAGAAGCCTTTCAATTAAAGATTGATTGCATCCGTTTGAAAAAACAAATAAGCTTTTGTCAAATGTATGTGAATCAAAATAAGGCAATTCTAGAAAGTAATCTACAAGCCTATATTGAAAGAGTCATGGTTGAATATAATCAAGAGCTAGAAGCCTTGTCTTCACAAATTAATTCGTCAAAAAGTGCAGGTATGATCAGTCAAAAGGATTTCATTGAAATTAAAAGAATTTATCGAAAAATTGCCAAAGCAATTCATCCGGATTTACACCCCGAGCTTTTTAAAAGGAAAGAAATAAAAAACTTATGGAATCGTACAATGGTCGCATATCGTTGTAATCAGTTAGAAGAGCTAAAAGAAATTGAACTTTTGGTGGATGCTCTTACCTTAGATGCTTCCGATATTCAAATGGAGAATATAGACCAACGTTTAGAGAAGATCAATGAAGAAATAAAGGAAATCATGAATACGGATCCTTATCAATATAAATATATTTTAGATGATAGGAATGAAGTAAAGGATCGTAAGGAAGAATACAAACGAGAAATCAAAGAATATCAGAGATATAAAAAAGAGTTAGAAGATATTTTTCAACAATTTGATATTCAAACGATGATGAATTAGAAAGGGATAAGTATGAGTAATGAATTAACAAGCAGTCAAGGCAATATGGTTTCGATTATTGAAGAATCAGGGATTAGCAATCTAATTAAACCGCTTGTGAAGGAAATCTATTTGTTTGATACCTATATTGCTGGTACAAGCTATATTGAGAATCGAGCATGCTTCAAAGAATTAAAAGTAAAGGATCCCTTGATTTTACGTCGCGATGTAGAAAATAAATTTGATGAGAAAGCCATCGTTGTTTTGAATCGAAAAAAAGAGAAGCTAGGCTTTATTCCAAGAAAAGACAATGTGATTTTTTCTCGATTATTGGATGCGGGAAAATGCTTAAGCGCAACAGTTAAAGAAATCAATCTCAAAGGAGATTTCTATCGGATTAAGATTAATATCAATCTTGTTGATTTTTAGACAAAAAATAGATGTGAAGCAAAAAACTCCACATCCTTTTTTTATTTTAATCGATTGAAGAAATGTTGAGGCAAGATTTGAATCAAACGATTGACCACAAATAAAGCTACAATACGATCTAAATAATCGGTTAAGAATTGAACAATAAAACAGCTAAGCGTTAAATTCATATGCAAGGTCTTATTAAACAATTGAACCAAAACGGTCGAACCAGAGGAGGTAATCCCACCAAATAAGTTAGCTGTAATAGAAGCACTGACTAAGGTTGATGGTAGGGTAATAGCTAGAGCCGCTAGAAAGATCCACCAAGGCTTATCATTCTTTTTCTTATAAACAAGACCAGTCATTAAACCTAAGATTATGCCAACAGGGGCATAATATAAAGAGTAAATATCGGTCGTACAGCCCATGATGATTCCACTGAGTACATTTGGAAGCATACCATAAACAGGACCTAATACAGCACCGACAAAAACGGTTCCAATGCTGTCAAAATAAATCGGTAAATGTAAAAATAGAGCAATTTGTCCACCAGCTACATTGATACAGATTGCCAATGCGATAAAGCATAGGTGATAGATACTTATTTTGTTTTTTGTTAGTTCGTTATTCATATTAAATCTCCTTTAAGACATGGTCCAATAAATCCAATCGGTTTTCTTCGATATCAAAAAGTGTCGAGAAAAAAAGTCTAAAGAACTTGAGCGAGTTTGTTTCAGTAAGTACATGAGCATTGGCTTCTTTTTGATAAAAGTGCATTTCATCTACAATCGATTGTCCTTGGGCAATGCCTTCACAGGCAATATCGACATAAGAATCAAAGCCTGTGCATAATGATTGGTCGATAAAATACGCAATTGCTAAAGGATCATTGATGACACAGCCTAAAAGATGTTCTTGTTTCCAATGGAAGTCAAAATAGAATTTTGTGATTTCTTTGATGAAGCTTCCAAGATTTTCATCCAAGCGAATCATATATTCTAATAGCGTTGGTGTTAAAACGATTTTACGGGTTACATCCAAACCAATCATATGAATCTTTTTATGTCCTTTTAAAGCAGTCTTGTAAACAAGAGAAGCCGCATGTGGATCACACCAATAATTGTATTCAGCGACAGGAGAACAATTTCCATGAATACGGAAGGCGCCACCCATTGATATAAGCTCATCAATGGAAAGGAAAGCTTGCTCATCCTCTTGAATCAAATGGGCAAGATTGGTCAAAGGTCCAATCGCAATTACGGATACCTTTTCTCTTTTTAAGGTATCCTTTAGAAAGTCAACGGCACTTTTTTCTTGCTTGTAGCCTGGAATAGGGTCTAAAAAGCTTTCACCTAAGCCATCGGAACCATGGGTATCGAGGGCATTCACAAAAGGCTTTTTTAGAGGCTGTGAAGCACCAATAAAAATAGGAACATCTAAACGATTCATTTTGGAAAGAATCTTTTTCGCATTCTCAAAGCCCATTTCAACCGGACAATTTCCACATACGATGGTAATACCGACGACTTCAAACGCTGGACTTTTTAAAGCGAGCATTAAAGCTAAGCTATCATCAATGCCTGGATCACAATCAATAATGACTTTTCGTTTCATTCAAAACTCCTTTCATAAAAAATGCCTATGTATAAACATAGGCATTGAAAAAATCAAATCTTGGATTTGATTCTATAAAGAGAGAACAAAGCACAAAAAACTTTGTTCTTTTTTTCTTATACTTACTTTGCCTAGTTTTTTATACTGGGATGGTGTTTCGAACCAGTTGCATAGAGAACCTTATCACATCTAAGTATAAAATTCTAGGACTAATTATGAAAACTCACTTTCCTAAAATGGAATAAAATTGATCGTAGGAAGGCTTTAAAAGATCATAAATTTCAGCTTGAATACGATATTGCGTATAATCCTTTAAACGATTGTTTTCTTCTTTTTGAATGAGAGTTCGTTCAATGATTTTTTTATTCTTCAATAAACCATTTTTCTTTACATCGCCTTCAAATTCTAAAGGCGCATTCTCATTTTCTAAAAATTGGACAAAGAGCGCTTTGTCTTTTTTATTTAAAGAAGTCATAAAGCTCCATAAATCCGAAATGGATTCTTTTTTCTTAAATAACATAGGATCACCCTCTTTATTCTATATGAAATCTTCTTTTTTTTGCATGTTTTTTATTAAAAAAACGTATTAGAGATTGGACAAAGGGATGCCATAAAGGAGATGAAAAAATATGAAGAAAGTGATGAGAACTCTTTTGGCCATCGTTTTTTCGATATTGACAGGCTTTCAAGTGATTTCGGCACAGGAAGTTTTGCCAATACTGACCATTGAAGTAAGTGGAGATGGGCAGGTTCAAGTGGATGATGGACAGGATCAAACAACATTAGAGAAAGGAGATGTGTATACTCAATCGTATGAAGAAGGTCGTAGTATTCAACTTTTAGCTCAAAGCAATGAAGGCTCAAAATTAACAGAAGTATCCTTGAATGGGCAAAGACCAACGGATTTTAAAGAAGGAGCGTCTTGGCAAGGAGCATATACAACGACCAATGAATCGGCAACATTAAAAATAACGTTTTCTAAAGAAGAACAAGTTACTGGTGGAATTGAAAAAAATCAAATGACAGCAAAAGCACGTTCAGCAGGAATCAAGGTGAACAGTGCCAATAAGGTCTTATGGTATAACCCTTCAATGCCTGGAGTAGGAATCGAAGCAGCAACCTATGCGCTTTCGAATGGGAAAACAGCTTTTTGTGGAGAAGGAATGAATGCGGGGGTCATGATTGGACAAACCGTTGGAGATCCGGTGGAATTAAACAATGCCAATTTAAGAAAAGCACTTTTTTATGGTTATCAAGGACCCAATGATTTATTAAGTGGAACCTATGGAAGTGCTGGAGCACTTGCCTTGACCAGTGAATTGGTCTCCTATGCCAATTGTGGAACTAGTTCAGCTTCAGCGATTCCAGCACATTTTAATTGGATTCTTTCGAATGTAGGAAATTATATCTTTTCACAAGCAGATCCAGTCGATGTCTATAAGGTTTATCGTTGTAGCAATTCCTTAAGTGGAACGAATTGGCAAGGTATTTATACGAAGCGACAAGATATTTGTTACGGCGAATACAATCCTTATGGAAAGGTGAAGATTAAAAAAGCTTCAGGGAATCCAAGTATTTCGAATGACAACGTAAATTATGCCAGCATGAAGGGAAGTCAATATGGCTTATATCAGGATAAGGCTTGTCAACAATTGCTAGGAACTCTTACGCTTGATGAAAAGGGTGAATCCAATACCTTAGATAAAATTAAAGCGGGTCGCTATTATTTAAAAGAAATACAAGCACCAAAGGGCTTTGCGTTGGATATGAATGTGTATCATATTGATGTTCTTTCGAACCAAACAGCTACTTCTTCACTTACAGATCAACCCCAAGCCAATCCGATTGAAATCGCATTGAAGAAGATGGATGCGGATACGAAAAGCAATCAAAGTCAAGGACAGGCAAGCTTAGAAGGAGCAGAATTTACCATTCGTTATTATGAGAAAAAGGATGGAGATCCAAAACGTAGTTGGGTCATTCAAAGTGATGCCCAAGGAATCGCAAAATTACAGGATGGATATAAGGTTTCTGGAGATGCTTGGTATACCAATCAAGAAGGACAAGTCGTTATCCCTTTAGGCTTTGTCACAATTGAAGAAACAAAGGCACCACGTGGTTATCATCGAAACAAAGAAGTCTATATACGTGAAATTAAAGCGGATGGTAATCAAGAAAAGATTACGAGCTATCAAATTCCAAAGATTGAAAATAAAGTAAAAACGGGAAAATTTGCCCTAACGAAGCTGATTACCGATGCAAATCAAAGTGAAATCGTTGAAGGAGAAGTTCATGCGCGTTTTGTAGCAGTTTTAGAAAGCTACTATACGCAAGCCAATCAAGACATTCATGAAGCTTTAAAGCTTGCGCAAGAACAAGGAACCGAAAAGGAATGGTCCATTTTAACAACGGATCAAGATGGAATGGCTCAATCGGGTGATTTAGCCTTTGGAACCTATATCGTCAAACAAGTCAAGGTTGGTGACAATGCTGAAGAAACGGAACCTTTAAAAGAGACCTTTCAATTTATTGTGGATGAAGATCAGGTCTATGGTCTATTAGAGGATGGCCGTCGTATTGATGCAAATAAGGATGGCTTGGTTCATTATTCCATTAATGACATTCCTTTTACGAGCTATGTCAAAATTGTCAAAAAGGATAAGGACACAGGAAAAACCATTACCTTAAATGGAGCAGCCTTCCAAATTAAAAAGATAGATGAGGAAGGGAAAGCAATTCAAAATTATTCGAAAAAGACCATTCGAACGGATGAGAATGGTATTGTATCGATGAAGGTTGGCAATCGTTGGCTTTCTACCTTTGTGACTAATGCGGACCATCAATTGAGTGTTGCGGATGCTTATCAATCGTCTGGTAAAAAAGGAGAGGTGACTCTGCCTTTGGCTTTACCAAGTGGAAATTATCAATTGATTGAAACCAAGGCACCAAAGGGTTACCTTTTAAGCAATCAAGGAAAATTCAAAATCACAAAGTCGAAAATCAGTGGAACGGATGAAGATGGTCAAGCTGTTCTTACCATGGAAGCTAAAAATCCAAAGCCAAAAGGCTCATTGACCTTTACCAAACAATGGGAGGAAGGGCAAAAAGGACATGGAAAGGCACTTTTCCAATTAAGTGCCATAGAGGATATTATTGATCCATCCGATGGTTCGATTCTCTATAAAAAGGATGAAGTGATTGGTCAATATGAATTGAATGAACAGGATCAGGTTGAATTAAAGGATCTACCAATGGGTATTGGTTCTTCTTCTTTTAAATGGGAAGAAATATCAACTTACGAAAATTATCAAATCAATTCCGATGCAATCAAAGTCGAATTTGAACAAAAGGAAGATACAAAAGAAGAGGTGCATCAAGAAATAAAGATGAAAAATAAGCGTATTCGTATTCAAACCAAAGCTTTAAATGTACAGACCAATCAAAAGGAATTCCATTCTGCCAAGGAAATAGAAATTCA
>CAVKAP010000071.1:0-11544 GCA_963654445.1 Segatella copri | reverse complement strand
TCGGGTGAGCATGAAGCTTGTGAAATTGCCAGTCATAAGGATGTAGAAGATAAAAATCAAACCATCACCATCAAGAAGTCAAAAATTTCAACCCAAGCACAGGCAAAAAACGAAAGTCATTTCCAACAAATCAAACAAGGCAAAGTCATCTTAAGTGATTTTGTCAGCTATGAGGGATTGATTGAAGGACAAAAGTATGTCTTAAAGGGTTCATTAAGAGATTCGCAAACAGGTGAAGTGATTCAAGATGTTCATTCAAGCAAAGAATTTACTGCAAAATCTAGTCAAGGCGAAATTCAAATGGATTTTGAAATGGATACCGATCAAATCAAAGCAGGAGAAAAAGTGGTTGTCTATGAAACGCTTTATGATGCATCCAATAAAAAAGAAATTGAAGTGACCAGTCATAAAGATTTACAGGATGCAAATCAAACCATTTCTTTTATTGATCTTCATACACAAGCGAAAAGTGAAAATGGTAGCAATGAACAACAGGTGACCAAAGAAAAGGTGAAATGGAGTGACAAGGTTTCCTATGAAGGCTTAGAAATCGGACAAGAGTATACCTTGAAAACAAGATTGATTTCAAAAAAATCACAAGAGGAAATCATGCAGACTGAACAAAGTTTGATTCCAGAAGAAAGTAATGGAAGTGTGGATGTCATTCTAGAAGTGGACGGCCAGCGTATTAAAGAAGGTGAAGACTTTGTCTTCTATGAAAGCTTAGAAAAAGACGGAAAAGAAATTGCTAAGCATGAAGATATTGAGGATCAAAATCAGACCATTCATGGCATTGATGTTCATACAAAAGCACAATCCGAAAAAGGAAATCAAAAGGTTCTTTCAAGCTCGAAGGTGACCTTTAAAGATATCGTTGCGTATCGAAATTTAGAGGTGGGAAAAGAATATACTGTAAAAGGTACCCTTATGAATAAAGAGAGCAAAGAGCCACTTCAAATCAATGGTGAAAATATTACGGCAAGTCTTCAATTTATACCAGAACAAAAGGATGGACAAGTGACCTTAGAATATACCTTGGATGCAAGTGCTTTAGAAGGAAAGGAAGTTGTTGTCTTTGAGGATCTATATAAGGATCAAATCAAGGTGGCAAGTCATGCAGATTTAGAAGATCAAGATCAAACGGTAAAATTTAAAGACTTTGAACTCAAAATCAATAAAATTGATTCTTCGAATAAACAAAATATCACCAAGGAAGATTTTATTTTCACCTTATTTTCAAACGAAACCTGTACGAAAAAAGTAGAAAGCGTGCATGGAAATCAACAGGATGGAACCGCAAGCTTTAAAATTAAAGAAGGTCTCTATTTCTTAAAAGAAACCCAAGCGCCAAAGGGCTATCGTTTAAATAATGAAGTGATAAAGGTAGAAGTAAAGGACAATCAATTGTATGTGAAAAATCAAAAGGTTGAAACAGATAACAATTATGTCTATACCTTCTCGATTGAAAACACAAAGAATACCAATCAAATTAAAACTGGTGTTTCAACAGACAAAGCGTTCTATGTACTTGTATTTACCAGTGCTTTATTTGGCCTCTTTGAAGTGAGAAAGCATCATAAGAAAAATTAAAAGATGAATCGTCTTGAGTGAAATCAAGACGATTGTCTTTTTTAGAATTCTTGATTTTCTAATAAGTCAATTTCTACGATGGATAATAAATCAATCTTTTTCTTTACGATTTGAAGCATGCGCATATCGATATTTAATTTGGATACAATGCCTTCCAGTTGGATATAATCTTGACCTTTGCGATACACAATACGAATCATGGAGCCAACCTTAATTTGATGCAGCTTCCAATCTAGCTCATCTCTTTGATCTTCGGATAATTCACGCTTTGGAACATGGATTTGTTCCTGTTGGGCAAGCAATTCTCGAAAGCCCTTTAGCGCATCAAAGGATTGAAAGATCTGGGCATGATTTTTAGGCATTATGTCCTCCAATAAGGGTGTTTCTTTTTGGCGTGGTTGCCTTTTCACAAAGATTCATTCCTTTTAAAACCGCATTTTTTCCATATCTTTTTTTGATTTCGACGAGGGTTTGTTGGATCTGTCGTTCTTTTTTTATTTCATTATAATTGGTGAACAAATCATATTGTTCATATTGTTCCGGTTGAATATTGCCAAAATGAATCGCAATTTGACGAATGGGAATATTCTTTAAGACCGTACGTTGATATAATCGACAAAATTCCTTTAATAAAATCGTATAGGAATTACTGGTATTGGTGATTTTCGTACTTCCACGAGAGGGCGCATGACAATCCTTTGAATAGCCAATATATAAAGAAATATGATTGGAAACCAATTTTTTCTCGGTTAAAGAAAGAACATTGATTTCAACCATTTCTTTTAGAACAAGAAGAGCCTCTTCATAGCTGTAATCTTCAAATAAAATCTGAGAATTGGAAATAGAAGATTGTTTAGGCTTATAGGCTTTAATATCGGCAATGGTCGTCTCTTCCTTTCCCCAGGCATGATCAATTAGATATTCGGCATTGATACCAAATTCCTTATAGAGAAGACCTTCTGGATAGTGGGCAATATCATATAAATCAAATAAACCTAAGCGCGCCAAATGACGAACGGTTCCAGGACCAATCATCCATATATCACTTAATGGTTGATGGTGCCATAGACTTTGCCGAAAGAGATCTTCATCCAGATAACCCATAAAATCCTTCGCATGCTTAGCACAGACATCTAAGGCAACCTTCGCTAAAAATAAATTACTTCCAATTCCGACCGTTGCACAAATACCGGTTTCATTAAAAACTTGATCAATGATGGTTTTGGCAAGCTCCTTTGCGGATTTATGATAGAGCTTTAGATAAGAAGTGATATCTAAAAAGGCCTCATCAATCGAATACATATGACAATCCTCATTGCTGACAAACTTTAAAAAGATGCCATAGATCTTTGCGGAATATTGCATATATAAGGACATGCGAGGAACGGCTGTAATATAGTCAATATTTTTAGGAATCTGATAAACTCGTCCACGACTTGGAACGCCTAGTTTTTTTATAGCGGGACTGGCAGCAAGGGTAATGGCACCATTTCTTGTGGGGTCGGCAACCACTAAATTGACTTTAAAAGGATCGAGGCCTCTTTCTACACATTCAACCGAGGCATAAAAGGATTTTAAATCAATACATAAATAAACTTTACTCATAGGACCACCTCGCCTATTAGGATACGAGTTAAAAATGCAAAAACAAGATAGATTTGGGAATTTCTTCTTTAAAATAAATCATTTATTATTTTTATTTAATGAAATTTGATATCATAACCATGAGGTGAATCCTATGCTCTTAAGAGAACTTTTATTACAATATGAAATTGAAAATGATAAAACACATGCCGAAGTCGCAAAGGAAGTGGGGGTATCTCTTTCTACCTATTACCGGTGGCTTGGTGGAGAAAGTACCCATTTAAAGGTGCGAACAGTGCAACGCTTATCCGAGGTCTTGCACTATGATATGAGTCAGGTTGTTGAAGAAAATTCTCGGATCAAACCGATTTTGGGACAGGTTAAAGCAGGCTATGATTATTTTGCCCAGGAAGATATTGAAGGCTTTATTGAATTAGGAACAGCCGATGCTCAAAAAGGGGATTACTTTTTACGGATTACCGGGGATTCCATGGAAGGAAGCCACATCTATGATGGAGACTTGGTTTATGTCCAGCAATGTGATTGTGTTCCGTCTGGAAAAATAGCAATTGTTCTGATTGGCGATGAAGCAACCATCAAAAAGGTTTACTACAAAAAGGACTTAATGATTTTAGAAGCGAGTAACGCAAAGTATGATTCCCGTTTCTTTACAAAGGAAGAAGTGGAACAGCTTCCTGTACGAATTTTAGGCTTAGTACGATATGTGCGAAGAGATTTGTGAGAGTCTATAATCGTTGATTTCCTCCTCTAACTGGATTAAAATGTGAGTAGAAGGAGGAAATCTATGATATTGACTTATGAAATGTTAAAAAAATCATTAGCTCGATATAAAGCCTGTGATAACAAAATTAAAAGGATGTGTGATAAAAAGGAAATTGTAAAGCTGACCAAAAATCTTTATGAGACGGATGTCAACATTCCTGGTTATCTTGTCGCAAATGCAATTTGCACACCATCTTATTTATCGTTGGATTATGCCTTGGCATATTATGGATTAATTCCTGAAGCGGTTTATGTTTATACCAGTGCAACCTATCGCAAGAATAAAAAAAAGAAATATGTAAACAATTTAGGAACATTTACCTATCGAGATATTCCTCCATCTGCCTATCCTTATGGAATAAATATTAAAAAAGAAGGGGGATATACGTTTTTAATTGCATCATCTGAAAAAGCACTTTGCGATAAACTTTATTCTGTTCATCCAGTAAAAAACAAAAAAGAATTGTTGAACCTGTTATTTGATGATTTAAGGATAGATGTCGATTTATTTTATCAACTGAATTTTGAAAATCTATCTATTTTATGTGACTTATATAAATCTACAAATTTGAAATTTCTAAAAAAAGTGATTGGAGATAAAAATGAACACGATTTTAGAACAAATGATTGAAAGTTATCATCCTAAAAATATAGAAGAAAAACGAAATGCCATTAAGGAAGTTATGCAAGAAATTGTATTGTGTTCTCTCAGTAAAGCAGGATTTTTTGATGAAGCTGCATTTTATGGAGGTACAGCACTACGCATATTTTATCATTTGGATCGGTTTTCTGAAGATTTAGACTTTTCGCTTTTAATCCAAAACAAAGATTTCGATTTATCAAAATATTTTCCAAAATTAAAAGAAATGGTTAAATCATTTGGCCTTAATGTCGATATTGAACTTAAAGAAAAAACAAAAGATTCGACTGTGAAATCTGCATTTTTAAAAGGAGATACAATTGAACATTTTTTATTGTTTTATCCAGATGATTTGGTGCGAGGGATAAATAAGAATGAAAAAATTAAAATCAAATTTGAAATAGATACAATGCCTCCAGGATTGGCAACATATGAAACGAAATTTTGTTTATTGCCTATACCGTATAGTGTTAAATTGTATGACGAAGCATCTTTGTTCTCAGGTAAAATTCATGCAGTAATTTGTCGCTCATGGAAATCTCGAGTAAAAGGGCGTGATTTATATGATTATGTATTTTATTTATCAAGACATACAAAATTTAACTTGCCTCATTTAAGAGAGAAGTTAATTGATTCCAAATTTATTGAAGAAAATAGAGTGATAAGCTGTGATGATGTAAAACGAATGTTAGTTGATCGATTTAATGAGATCGACTTTGAACAAGCCAAAGAAGATGTCAGACCCTTTATAAGAGAAACAAGTGTATTAGATGTGTGGTCAAAGGATTTTTTTGTTGCGATATCGAATGGACTTTGTTGTAATGATAGAAATGAAAGTTAAGACCTGTGTGATTCAGGTCCTTTTTGCACTAGAGAAGATCTCATTTCCTATGATGGACGAAGCTTAAAAATTTTGATAAAATTAGGGAATGTTAAGGGAGGCTATCATGAGTAAGGAACAAGAAAGCAAGAACTTTATTGAACGAATTATTGATGAAGACTTAGCGGAAGGAAAATATACGAAAATCGTAACCCGTTTTCCTCCAGAACCCAACGGATACTTACATGTTGGACACGCAAAATCAATTTTGTTGAATTATGGTTTAGCACAAGAATATAATGGTGATTTCCATTTACGTTTTGATGATACAAATCCAATGAAAGAAAATACAGAATTTGTTGAATCGATTGTCAAAGACGTAGAATGGTTAGGTGCAAAATATGTTGGTGGTGTACGCTTCGCATCCAATTATTTTGATCAAATGTATGAAGCAGCGGTTAAATTGATAAAAAAAGGAAAAGCATATGTTGATGATTTAAGTGCGGATGAAATTCATGCCTATCGTGGAACATTGACGGAGCCTGGAAAAGAATCGCCATATCGTACTCGTTCAATTGAAGAAAACTTAGATTTATTTGAACGAATGAAAAATGGTGAATTTGAAGATGGTTCAAGAACCTTGCGTGCGAAAATTGATATGGCAAGTCCAAATATCAATATGCGTGATCCAATTATTTATCGTGTGGCACGTATGACACATCATAATACGGGTGATCAATGGTGTATCTATCCAATGTATGATTTTGCTCATCCAATTGAAGATGCTATTGAAGGGGTAACACATTCCATTTGTACTCTTGAATTTGAGGATCACCGACCTCTATATAATTGGGTCGTAGAAGAATTGGAATATCCACATCCACCGAAACAAATTGAATTTGCGAAGATGTATTTAACCAATGTCATTACTGGAAAGCGTTATATTAAACGCTTGGTTGAACAAGGTATTGTGGATGGATGGGATGATCCACGCTTAGTAACCATTGCTGCTTTACGTCGTCGTGGCTTCACACCTGAATCTTTGATGAAATTCATGGAGCTTGCTGGGGTTTCTAAGAGCAATTCATCGGTTGATTATGCGATGCTTGAATATTGTATTCGTGATGATTTAAAACCAAAGGCTCCTCGTTTAATGGCAGTTTTAGATCCAATTAAATTGGTCATTGATAATTATCCTGAAGGACAAATCGAATATTTAGATGCTCCATTAAATGTAGAAAATCCAGAATTAGGCGAAAAGAAGGTTCCATTTGGTCGTGAAGTTTGGATTGAAAGAGAAGACTTCATGGAAGAACCGATTCGTAAATATAAACGTTTCTATGTTGGAAATGAAGTTCGTTTAATGAATGCGTATTTTGTAAAATGTACAAGCTTCGAAAAAGATGAAAATGGAAATGTAACGGTTATTCATGGTACCTATGATCCAGAAACGAAATCAGGAAGTGGCTTTACTGGACGTAAAGTAAAAGGAACCATTCATTGGGTTGCTTGCCAAAAGGCAGTTCCAGTAACGGTACGTTTATATGAAAATCTAGTGGATGAAGAAAAAGGCGTATATAACGAAGATGGAAGTATTAACCTGAATCCAAATTCATTAGAAGTTTTAGAAAATTGTTATGTTGAAGAAGCGATTTCTTCTTATAAGCCTGGAGATGCCTTCCAATTTGTTCGTAAAGGCTTCTTCAATATTGATACCAAAGATTCAAGTGAAAATCATCTTGTCTTCAATCGAATTGTATCAATGAAAAGCTCATTTAAATTACCAAAATAAAGAAATGCTAGGCGATAAATGCCTAGCTTTTTATATAGAAGAAAAAGGAGCAAATTGCTCCTTGATCAAATTATTCAGCTTGTGCTAAATCCTCTTCTAGACGAGTAATGCCTGTTTCAATACGTGCTAAGCTTTCTTCTTTACCTAATAAGTAAGCAATTTCAATTGCACCACCTGGTGTTGCACGTTTACCTGAAAGGGCTGTTCGAATTGGCCAGAAGACAACACTGTTTTTGACTTCTAGCTGGCTTGGTAAAGCCATCATACAATCTTCTAAGGCTTTTTCACTCCAATCCTCTAATTCTTGAAGCGCTTGTAAAGCAGCCTTTAAAGAAACAACGGATTTTTCTTTCGTGGATTTTTGACGTTTATGACGATACATTTCTAAGTCATAATCCTTTGGTAATTCTTCTAAGAAATCAATTTTATCGGTAATTTCTTCTTGATCAAAACGATCAATTCTCGTTTGAATCAATTCAGCAATATAGTGGAAGTCCATTTCTTTATGAATTGCATTCTTTAAGAAAGGTTCAACCTTTGTATAGAATTCTTCCTTTGGCATTGCTTTAATATATTCACCATTCATCCAAGTTAATTTATCGATATCAAAGATAGCTGGACGTTTTGAAATACGATGGATATCAAAGGCATCAATCAATTCGCTTAAAGAGAAGATTTCTTGTTCTCCTTCTGGAGACCATCCTAGTAAAGCAATATAGTTAATAATTGCATCTGGAAGATAGCCTTTTTTTACTAAGTCTTGGAAGCTGGCATCACCATTTCGTTTGGATAGCTTGTGATGTTCATCCTTCATGACTGGTGGAACATGGACATATTTTGGTCTTTCCCATCCATAAGCATCATACAATAAGTTGTATTTTGGTGTACTAGATAAATATTCATTTCCTCTGACGACATGACTGATTTCCATTTGATGGTCATCAATGACATTGGCAAAGTTATACGTAGGGAAGCCATCGGATTTAATTAAAACCTGTTCGTCTAATAAATCACCATCTACTTCAATATGACCATAAACCTCATCATCAAAATCTTGTTCACCAACATGATCAATCGTTTGACGAATGACATAAGGTGTCTTTTCATCTAATTTTTCTTGAATTTCTTCAGCACTTAAATGCTTACAAGGATCTTTAAAGACAAAAGAGTCGCCTTGTTCTTCTCTTTGTTTTTCTAGCGTTTCTTCTGTACAGAAGCAATAATGGGCTTTTCCCATTTCAATCAAACGGTCGGCATAGCCACGATACATAGGAAGTCGTTCACTTTGAATATAAGGGCCATATTCACCACCAACATCAGGACCTTCATCCCAATGCATGCCAACAGATTTTAGGGTATTAAAGATAATTTCGGTTGCGCCTTCAACTTCACGCGCTTGGTCGGTATCTTCAATACGAAGGATAAAGGTTCCTTCATCATGTTTGGCAATTAAATATTCAAATAAAGCCGTTCTCAAATTTCCAATATGCATATAGCCCGTAGGACTTGGTGCAAATCGAGTACGTGTTTTGTTCATTTTTCATCATCTCCTGCGTTTTATTCTACCTTAAGCCTAGTAATCTTTCAATGAAGAGAAAGGTGGAAATCGTATTTTGGTTAAAAGAAAAAGTAACTTCTATTTCACATTGATAAGATAATCTTAATTGTTTCGAGTGTCTACCTTAGTGGGATTATATCAAAATGTAAGTTACTTTTTCTTTTGACCTTAACCATCAATGCTTCTTCCTAAAGATGAAGACGTCTGAAAAATAGTTAGCTTCATTTGATTTGTTTAGGATGCTCTAATCTTATTTCGCAAGCCTAACGGTTTTGAGGAAAATTCCTTTGCATAATTATCGTTATGTTATTATGATTATTAGAAAAAGAAAGGAGACATACTATGTCATCAGTATTAGCAAAATTAGGATTATTTGTAGGAGGAACCGTATTTGGTTCAGCTGGCGTTGCCGTATTATCGAGCAAGGATGCAAAAAAAGTATATACACATTGTACTGCAGCCGTTTTACGTGGAAAGGATTCTATTGTTAAAACAGCGAATACCTTAAAAGAAAATTGTGCAGATATCGCAGCCGATGCGCAAGATATCAATGAAGCACGTTACGCAAAACAAGCAGAGCTTGAATTAGAACAAGCACAAGCATTGGTTGAAGCAAGTAAAGAAGACTAAGGTGATTGTGAATGAACTACGTTGTTCTACATCAATCGAAATATCGTTTACGTCTTCATTTGCCACATGTTCGTATGAGCGATGAGCAAGCGGACTTGATGGAATATTATTTACAATCACAAAGCTGGATTTTATCTGCATCTGTGAATGAACAAACCTGTAATGCGACAATTCGCTTTACAAAAGAATTTGATCGATGGAAAGAGTTAGATGAAATCTTTGCTCGTTTTTCTTATAAGGATGAAGCAATTCAAGCCTTAGTTCCTGAGCATACATCACGTCAAATGAATCGTATGTATCAAAACAAGCTACTTTTCTTAGTGTTAGGAAAGGCTTTTCGAAAGGTCTTTTTACCAATACCACTTCAAACAGCCTGGACACTTTGTTCAAGCTTGCGATTTATTAAAGAAGGCTTAGCTTGTTTATGTCAAGGACAAATTAAAGTTCCAGTTCTTGATGCAACCGCAATTGCGGCTTCCATCTTACGAGCCGATTATGCGACAGCATCTTCTGTCATGTTCTTATTGAATGTTGGAGATATTCTAGAAGAATGGACGCATCGAAAATCTGTGGATGATTTAGCTCGTACGCTTTCTTTACAAGTTGATAAGGTTTGGCGTAAGGATGGGCAACAGGAAGAGCTTGTCAATGTAGCCGATGTTCTCAAGGGAGATCATATCGTTGTTCGTACTTCAAATATCATTCCTTTGGATGGAAAGGTTGTGGAAGGTACGGTTTCGGTGAACCAAGCCAGCATGACTGGAGAATCCGTTCCAGTGATGAAGGAAGTCGGTGGCTATGTCTATGCAGGAACTGTCGTGGAGCAAGGCAATTGTGTTATTGAAGTCACAAAGGAAGCTGGAACAGGAAAATACGATCAGATTGTTACGATGATTGAAGAAAGTGAAAAGCTAAAATCACAAACTGAAGATCGAGCCTTCCATTTAGCAGATCGTTTGGTTCCATATTCTTTAGTTGGATCGGCTTTAACTTGGCTTTTGACCAGAAATATCAATCGTGCCATGGCTTTCTTAATGGTAGATTTCTCCTGTGCTTTAAAGCTTTCGATGCCTCTATCGGTATTGTCTGCTATTCGTGAAGCAGGAAGCTATGAAATCTCTGTTAAGGGTGGAAAATACTTAGAAGCCATTGCGGATGCTGATACGATTGTTTTTGATAAAACAGGAACCTTGACCCATGCGCAACCACAGGTAATGGATATTGTAACCTTTACCGATATGGATAAGACCGAAGCGCTAAGAGTGGCAGCTTGTCTAGAAGAGCATTATCCTCATTCCATTGCGAATGCGGTTGTTAATGAAGCCAAAAAACAAAACATTGCGCATGAAGAAATGCATACCAAGGTGGAATATGTCATAGCTCATGGTATTTCAAGTCAAATTGAAGGAAAGAAAGCCATTATTGGAAGCTATCATTTTGTCTTTGAGGATGAAGCGTGTCAAATTCCAGAAGGAAAAGAAGCTGAGGTTGAAAACCTACCGGCTGAATATTCTCATTTATTCTTAGCCATTGATGGTGTGCTTCAAGCAGCAATTTGTATCTTTGATCCATTGCGAGAAGAAGCAAGAGAAGTGATCTCTACTTTAAAGAAGATGGGCATGCATGTATGCATGATGACAGGAGACAATGAAAAGACAGCGGCACGCATTGCTGAGCTTTTAGATTTGGATGAATACTATTCTGAGGTATTGCCAGAACAAAAAGCCGAATTTGTCGCAAAATGTCATGAAAAGGGACATAAGGTCATCATGGTTGGTGATGGTGTGAATGATGCACCCGCTTTATCGGAATCCGATTGTGGCATTGCCATTAGTGATGGAGCAGCCATTGCTCGTGAAATAGCCGATGTAACGATTTCAGCCGATAGTCTATGGCAAGTCGTTCGCTTAAATGAAATCAGTCGGGCCTTAATGAAGCGCATTTCAAGCAATTATCGTTTTATTGTCAGCTTTAACAGTGCCTTAATTGCCTTAGGTGTTGCCGGAATTATTACACCTTCTTCTTCAGCTTTATTGCATAATGGTTCAACCATTATTTCTGGATTGCGTTCTATGACGAACGTATTACCTGAAGAAGAAAACAAACAAAAAGCAATTGCTTATTAAATGATTTGAAAGAAAAAGAAG